>DASTGE010000082.1:0-3343 GCA_035719405.1 Burkholderiaceae bacterium | reverse complement strand
GAGGTACATGGTGACGCCATGGGTTCCGTCCCCACGCCACCAATCTTCACTGCTCTTGTTCCCCTGGCTGTCGAAGTTGTCGATAGTGATCGCGCCCGATGCTTCGAGGGTGATCGTTCCTGAGGCCGACCTGTCGTACCTGGCAAACTGCCCAGAGCCGGATCCGTCGGCGTTGTAATTCGTAAATCCCTTTGTGTCCTTCAAGTACCACTCGTCATAAGCCGGCGTCGTCCCGCCGGCATCGTAGTAATCGACCCAACCATCGTTTACATAGTAGCCATCGCCTCCGTACTCTATGTGATTCAGAGAGTCGACCTTGCTGGCATAGTTGTCGGTACGCGAGTAGGACGTCGGGCTAGTGCGGCGGTCGTAAAAAAGATCATCAGGACCGGCCTGCGTATTGCTCCAGATTCCGCTCGCATTCAGCTCGTCTTTGCTCTGATCGCCAAACGTATTTGTGCTGCTGATGTGTCCGACGATGAGTCCGGTTGTGCTGTCGTAGTAGTCCGTGTGGGTGCCGTGTCGGTCCGATACAAAGTGCGGCGCCAGACTCGCGCTGTCAAAGTTTGTGGCTCCGGTTGCGGACAACTGCCGCCCCTGCAATGCGCCATTCGCGCCGAATGACTGGGTGACGATATCCTGCTGGTTAGTCGCGGCGTTCGCGTTGGGACTTCCATTGAAGTTCAGGAAATCAGTGTCCTGTGCACCGTACGACACCACCTTGTAGCTGCCGTCGCGGTTTGTGGTTGTCACTGACGCGGAGACAGGCACGCTGGCCGTGCTCTGGTCAGGCGTGGCTGGCACGTAGCCGATGATGTTGTTGGGCACGGGTCTGGATAAGGGCACAAATGGCGAGTTCTGCCCGCTCGCGCCGTTGCCGTACGCCGCAAAGCTGTTATCGAACAGACTTTCCGTACCAGAGCTGCCGTCGGCGTGAACCCAGCTTGCGCTGATCAACTCGCCATACCGGGTGTAGTAGTTGGTGGTGACGTTGCCGTGTCCGTCGTCCCTTGTCTTGGCGAAGCCGCCGTTGGCGTACTTGGTCGTCGAGACGATCTGCCCGCCGACGCCGAAATTTTCCTCGCCTTGCTCGCTGGCAGTGCTCCATTTCAGCTGGGTCAGTTGAGTGCCACTGGTATCGACCGAGCCCTGCATCTGCGTGCCGTCGCTCGCGGTCACGGTGATAGTGTGACCCGACACGGAGGAGGTGATTGCATCGCCCCTGGAGCCCTGCAGCGTGATCCCGTCATCGTTCGCGATGGCGGTGAATGTCTCGTCCGATCCGGAGCCGGAACCCGCGCCCTGGCTGCCGCTGTTGTACAGCGACGCGACCTTGTCGTAGAGTGCCTTGCCGGTGAGCGCCGTCGCGCCGGCTCTTGCGGCCAGCGCCAGAGCCCCCCCGACCCCTGGCAACGACATCAGCAATAGCGCGGCAGCGCCCATGCCCAGCTCGGTAGGGTTGTTTTCGCCCTTGGCAATCGTCTGGATCGCCGCGAAGGGTGCCGAGACCAACCCGAAGATCGCCGTCGCGCCGATGCGCAGCGCCGCTTCCGGGTTGGACACCGAGCTTCCCTGGCCCAGGCTGCCGATGGAGTTGCCGAGGGCAATCAGATCAGGGGCGCTTATGGCGGGCTTGTCGCTTGGGCTCCCGAGGCTGAACAGCGCCGAGACGTCGCCATTGACTGCCGTGGCGGCGTCATAGCCGGAATATCCCAGGCGGTGCAAGTAGGCGTACGTGGAGATCGTGTTGGGTATGTACCAACTCTGCGCCAACTTGCCACTGGCGCTGTTCGGGTCAACCCCGGTCGAGAATTGGTAGAAGTTCCCATTGCCCTCGAGGTAAGCACTGCCGGTCTCGCTCACCAACTCGGCCGTGCCGTCGGAGAGCTTGGGCGCGGCGTAGAAGGCTTGAATGTCGTCGTAACTTGCCCCCTGCGGGTTCCACCCCCGGTGTTCCTTTTGCATTTGCTCCTGAATTCCGGGAGCCACACGCGCGATCAGGCCGATATTCGCATTGCTGACGCCGAGCAGGGCACTCTCGCCCTTGTTCAGGGGGCCGGCGGTGGAGCCGCTATCGCCCTCCGCATTGAGCAGTATGTTCCGATTATCGACGAATGTCTGAACAATGAACTGGGCGAGAGCCCCCCCCTTGCTGTCGCCGACGACGATGAGGTGATCGCCTCCGACTTCCTCGAGATCCTTGTTGGCAGCTTCGAACACCTTCTTCTGGACCAAAGGCGAGCGAGTCCACTGCTGCTCTCCATAGCTTTGAATATTACTGAGCCAGCCCGGGAGATCCGCGTTGCCGTTCGTCCCCATCGCGACAATCATCACTTCCTTCTCGGACGAATTGTCGTAGACCACGAACTTCCCCTTCATCGGAGCTTCAATGGTATTCGTGACTTTCCATCCATCGGGCACTGCCCAGGGCGCGCTGCGCGGCGCAAAGGGGCCGCCGAATGTCGAGCTGGCATTGTCGATCCATTGCAGCTTCATTTCCGACACCGTCGGACCATACGTCTGGTCCATCGCCGTCCACGCCGCTCGAACGTCGGACCATCCGTTGCCGAAAATCCAGGAATTCTGTTGAGTCATTGCTTCGCCCTGCAGACGTTGAAGAAAGAAAGAAACTGCGGCGTACCAACTGCTTCAAGGGCATTGACGTTGAGGTGGCGATAGGCCACCTTGCATCCATCCGGTGAGACCTGAAAACTGCTAGCACCTTCCGCAGAGAGGGTGTGCCCGAGCGGGATTCCGAGCAGATGTCGCCCCCCCGTGATGCGGTACAGCTGATTGTTCTCAAAGAGATAGATGGCCGACCCGTGCTCCCGCTGCTTTTCAACCAGGATGCCCAATCGGGTCAGCACGAATTCGCCGAAGTTGATGTTGACGGCACCCGGTCCCTTGTAGATCGGTTCGTCCAGGCCATAGTCGTGGACGAATGCGGGGTATGGGATTTCTTCGATCTTTCCATCTTTGTCTAATAGGCGAAATGGTGGGTGCCCGGGCCGACTCGAAGCGGTGTCATACGTGTTAAGCAAGTACTTGTCGAGGAAAGTCACGTATTCAACGGTCGGGTCGATGTCATCGAAGCGAAGCGGCAGAGGCAGCGGTGGACGATCCGGGCGGACCCACACAATATGCGGCGATTCGCCGCGGCTGCGCATTGCCTGGCGCTCGGCCTGGCTCAACGTGTCGTCCTCGACAAAATAGCCGTCCTCATAGCGCCAACCGACCGACTTAATAAGGTGTCGCCTTTCGACGGCGTAGTGCCACTCCAATTTCGCGAGATCTGATCTCGGCACATCCCGTTGCACATCGGACACGACCCCGTTTGGCTCGA
>DASTGE010000081.1:0-9577 GCA_035719405.1 Burkholderiaceae bacterium | reverse complement strand
CGTCCTCAGCGAGCAGGGCTGCGGCACGGTAGGTCTGCGCACATCGGAACGGACCGCCGGCGATGACACCAGCTCCGACGAAACTGGACGAATGCGCGAGATGAAGCTGCACGGTCATGAAGGCACCCGAAGACAGCCCCGAGACCGAACTCTCACCCCGGCGCACGTTGTAGGACCCAAGCTGAACCACCTGGGGATCGACTGTGGCGCTCATCGGCACGCTCCCTGTTTTGTTGTCGATGCCGCGCTTTATATCGAATCGTGCCGCGCCGTGACACCCGGGTTGCTGCCGATGCGCTTTTGCCGATTTGCCATATCGGCTGTCTGAGGCCGTGGTCCCCATCCGTGCCATCAACGAAAAGGTGACCTTGCCGCGCAAGGTGGGTTGAGCTCGATCGGTTCAGACAAGGGACAAGCGGCACGCAGACCTGTCTGAAACCGAGGCGCGACGGCTGGACGAACACGTCGAGCAGCAGCGCTGGGCGCATGCGCCGGTCGCGGGACTGTAGAGCGGCGTTCAACACAACGATTGCTTCCTTTTCAAACTAGTCGTTTTAGTAGAGCCCGGCGCGTTCTGTGGAAAACGCTATTTTCGCTCGACTCCATAAGCATTTAGCGGAGCAAGAACCCTGTGGGAGCCAGCCTCGTTTGCAGGCGGAAAACCACACAACAACTTGACGGTAAGCCATCTCCCTGTGGATGACTTCCACCTTGTTCCAAACTTGTCCCCACCTTTGCTATCGGCGCCGCTCGCTCGGGCACCCTCCGCGCCCATGTCAGGCGACGACGACATCAGAGCGGGGGCCTGCCTCCGGGCGCGAGCTGATCGACACGCACCTGCGCTTGCGCCACGTCGCGGCCGAGCTCGGCGAGATAGCACTCGCGCTCCGGCCCGCTCCATTCCACTTCGCTGAACTGCTGGAGCATGTAGTCGCGACTTGCGTACACCGTTCCCTGAAGGCGCGGCAGCAGCAAACGCCGGGCGGTTGTCGCGCACCAGCTTGCCGAACACCGCCAGCCGGATCTCCTGCGGACCCATGCTCAGTTCCTGGTTGAAACTCAAGAGCGCAAAGGGTCTGCCGTTCGCATCGTCGACCCGGCCGGCGGCGACGTAGTGGCCAGCCTCATGAATGTCGATCGGCAGGTAAAAGGCAAGCGAGCCATCTTCCAGCGCCTCGCCGCACAAGACAACCAGTGTTCGTTGCCACACCCGCGACCGACCGAACGATGAAGCGCAACATCACCGCCTCCTCGAAACTGTCGCATCAGTGCCCGACCCGGGTCTGTCCGGTCTGAAGCGTGCTTACCCGGGAGGGGTTTCCCCTGGGTCTAGGGGTTGTGAGGCGATGCCCGGCAAGGCATCTTCCGCATGCCCAAGCGGTGGAGGGCGGAACCTGAGAATGGCTGAACGGTTGCTTTCTGTGCGAATGTCGGTCGCGATCCCTCTGACTGCCATGCTGGTCGCGGTCGCCGGTTCAGCGCGAGCCGATGAAGGCGAGACGCGGTCGATGATGCGCATGCTGCGCGCCGATGCCGAGCGTCACGAGGCGGGCGATGGTGTCCCGCGAGACATCACCTTCGCCGCCGCGCTCTACTGCAAGGCGGCCAAGCTGGGCGACGCCGAATCCCAATTCCACCTCGGTTGGATGTACGCCTACGGCCGCGGCGTGGAGCGCAACGATGCATGGGCCTCGTACTTCCTGCGCGCTGCCGCCGAGCAAGGCATCGAGCAGGCGCCCAACCTGCTGCGGCTGGTCGGAAGTCCTGAACCGCAGCAGCCGGATTGCATGCGGGATCCCCCGCCTCCCGCCTCGCAGCCCGCGGCCGAGCCGCAGGAGATGTCCTTCGATGCGATCCCGCCCAAACTGGAAGCGGCGGCGCCGAAGAAGCTCGTGGAACTGGTAAGCAAGCTGGCGCCGGAGTTCAAGGTGCAGCCCCGGCTCGCACTCGCGATCATCAAGGCCGAGTCGAATTTCGACCCGGCGGCCGTCTCGCCCAAGAACGCTCAGGGCCTGATGCAGCTGATCCCCGAGACCGCTGCCCGCTTCAGTGTCAAAAACCCGTTCGACGTGCGGCAGAACCTGCGCGGCGGTTTGGCCTATTTGCGGTGGCTGCTGGCGTACTTCCAGGGTGATCTTCGGCTGGTCGCGGCGGCCTACAACGCCGGAGAGCGCACCGTGGAGCGCTACGCCGGCGTGCCGCCCTACGGCGAAACGCGCGCTTACGTGCGGCGCGTGGTGGAAGCGGCAGGAACCGTGCGCCATCCGTTCGATCCGACCGTCACCCAGCCGTCACCAAGCTTGAGTTCGATACGCACCGCACAGTAGCGGTGTGCGTCAAGAGGCTGGGCGCCACGGCGGGCCGTGCCGGAACGCGGCTTGCTCCAAGTCCATCGTGGCCATTGGGAGCGACAACCTCATGAGCATCCTCAACTCCCTCTCTCCCAGCATCACGCGGATGATCCGGCTCGATCACAGTCACGTGCTGGCGACCTTCCAGCAGTTCCACGCCGGCACGCCGATGCGCAAGAAGCAGGCACTGGTGGAGAGCGCGTGCCTGGCGCTGGAGATCCACACCCAGCTGGAGGAGGAGACGTTCTACCCGGCCCTGCGCGAACTGTCCGAGCCGCTCACGGTCGTCGAGAAGAGTTATCCCGAGCACGAGGAGATGCGCAGGCTCATCACCCAGCTGCGTGCGATGCCTGTCACCGATACGGCCTACGATGCCACCTTCATGGAGCTGATGCGCGACGTGCTGCATCACGTGGCCGACGAGGAAACCACGTTGCTGCCCGCGGCCGAGCGGCTGCTTCCGCCGGACCGCCTGTCGGAGCTCGGCGCGCAGATGACGGGCCGCCGTCTGCAGCTGCTTGCGCCACGCGCCGGCGAGCTGGCGTGGAACACGCTGCGCTCGATGCCGCAAAGCGGCCTCATCATGGCCTCCGGCGTCGTTGCGGCCGGCACCTATCTTTTAGGCCGTTCGTCGTCATTCCCGCCCCGGGGATGAGCGTCGAGGTCCAGGGCCTTGGCCTCGAAGTCGCCGAGGACGGAACGCTCACGCTTCGGCTTCACGCCGCACGCGTGCGCGACGTTAGCCTCGCTGCGGGCTCGCTGAGCGTGTCCTTCGCCCAGGCGGCGGCGCGCGGCATCGAGTTGCGCCTGAGCCGCGGCCGACAGCTGCTGTCACTGAGCATCGATGACATCGAAGTGCTGGAACTGCAGGCCGGATTCGATGCTGACGCAGTCGCATCTCTGCGCCGCTTGTCCGGACCCTGGCGGCTTGATGCCGTCGCTGGCGCAGACGGCCGCCTCGACACCCACATTGCCGACGCCGCATGGGTGATCGACGCCGACGTGGCGCTTCCGATCAATCAGGGCCGCATCGACTTCGACCGGGTCGTGGTCGAGCATGTGGGCCCGAACTCCGCGATGGGCATCAGCCGCGGCGGGTTGTACGTGGATGCTCCGCGCCTCGGCCGCAGCTACCTCGTGCTGTTCACGGCCGACGACGTGCCGGGCGCGGAGTTCGAACAGCGTTCGGAAGGCGGATCAAGGCGCGTTCTGCATCGCGGTCGACTCGACATCGCAGCACTGCTGGAGGCCCTGCTTTCGACGCCCACGCTGGGCAGGGCGGCCAGCGCGAAGGTGCAGGCCCAGATTGACCGCACCTGGCTGGCCGGCGAGGTGAGGCTGGGCGACGGGATGCTCGGCACGGAGGGCAACCATCTCGTGCTCACCGGCCGGGGAGAAGACATGAACGTCATGTCGGTCTCCGCCGCGGCGTTGAGCGAGCTGCTCGACATCGGCCTCCGCCGGCTACGGGCCTCATCGGCCACCGCGACCCTGGCCGGCAGCGCATTGACCTGTGATGCTGTCAATGCCGATCTCGAGGTTCGAGTGCGCGGGCTGAAGGGTGATCTGTCACGGATGACGGGCTCGGCGAAGATCGGCCGGCTCGAACTGCAAAAGCTGCGGGTCGCGCAAGGATGAAGCCTTGCGCTCCTGATCAATCGCGCAGCACAACCCACGCCGGCGCGTGGTCGCTCGCCTTCTCCTTGCCACGCTGCGACGTGTCGACGCCGGTCTGCTCCAGCAGCTGGGCCGCCTCCCGGTTAAGCAGCAGGTGGTCGATGCGCAGGCCGGCATTGCGCGGCCAGCGGTTGCGGAAGTAGTCCCAGAAGGTGTAGATCGGCTCGCCTGGATGCAGGTGGCGGATGGCGTCGGTCCAGCCCTGGCCGAGCAGGCGGAAGTACGCCTCGCGGGTGGCCGGCTGCAGCAGGGCGTCGTCCTTGTAGGAGCGGGTCGAGTAGATGTCGGCCACATCGTCGGTCGCCACCACGTTGTAGTCGCCGACCAGCAGCACAGGCCGGCCGCAATTGACGAGCTGGCCTGCATGCTCGATCAGCCGTTCGAACCACGCGAGTTTGTAGTCGAACTTGGGACCCGGCTGCGGATTGCCATTGGGCAGGTACAGGCAGCCCACGGTCAGGTGGCCCACGTCGGCCTCGATGTAGCGGCTGTGGGTGTCGTCGGGGTCGCCCGGCAGCCCTCGGCGCCGCTCCTTCAGATCGGTGCCGCGCGTCAGGATGGCCACGCCGTTGAAGCCCTTCTGCCCATGCCAGATGGCGCGGTAGCCGGCCTCCTCGATGGCGGCGGCAGGAAAGGTCTCGTCGGAGGTCTTCAGCTCCTGCAGGCAGGCGACATCCGGCTGCGTTTCAGCCAGCCACTCGAGCAGACGCGGCAGCCGGCTGTGGATGCCATTGACATTGAAAGTGGAGATTTTCATGGGGCGCTATCTTCGCGCAGCGCCCGTCCCATCGCTTCAATGCCTGCCGTCAGCGTCGTCCCAGCGCCGCCCCGCCTTCGACGGCCTCTTCGGTGTCGTGCACGGCCGCCTTGCGCGGCAGCCGGTGCAGCAGCTCGCCGACCAGCCCGCGGCGGAACGCAAGCACGCAGACGACGAAGGTCACGCCGATGATCACCGTGACCCATGAACCTACGCGATCCGCGAGATAGTCCTGCAGGCCGATTATTGTGAACGCGCCGACCACCGGGCCGGAGAAGGTTCCCATGCCGCCGAGCAGCGTCATCAGCACGACTTCGCCCGACATGGACCAATGCACATCGGACAAGGTCGCGAAGCCCAGCACCAGCGTCTTCATGGATCCCGCGAGGCCCGACAGAGCCGTTGACAGCACGAAGGCCAGCAGCTTGTAGCGGTCGACGTCGTAGCCGAGCGAGACCGCGCGCGGCTCGTTCTCGCGGATCGCCTTCAGCACCTGCCCATAGGGCGAATGCACGACCCGGATGATGAAGAGGAACACCACGACGAAGACCGCGAGCACGAAGAAGTACATCACCAGGTCGTTCGACAGCGGCAGAAGCCCGAGCAGACGACCCCGCGGCACGCCTTGCAGGCCGTCTTCCCCGCCCGTGAAGGGCGCCTGCAGGCACACGAAGTAGACCATCTGCGCCATGGCCAGCGTGATCATGGCGAAGTAGATGCCCTGGCGCCGGATTGCGATGGATCCGACGATGAGCCCGAGCAGTGCGCCCACGACCATGCCGGCGACGATGCCCAGCTCAGGCGAGAGTCCCGCGGTTCGGGCCACCCAGCCGCAGGCGTAGGCCGCCGCCCCCATGAAGGCCGCATGACCGAAAGACAGCAATCCGGTGAAGCCCAGCAGCAGATTGAAGGCGCAGGCAAAGATCGCATAGCAAAGCGCCTTCATCACGAACACGGGGTAGATGCCGACGAAGGGCGCCGCCACGAGCAGCGCCAAGCCCACCAGGCGCGCAGTGCGGGCGGAGTAGGGGTGCATCACTTCTCCTTCCCGAACAGTCCGGCCGGGCGGATCATCAGCACGATCGCCATGATCACGAACACGACGATGTTCGACGCTTCCGGGTATACCACCTTTGTGAGGCCTTCTATCAATCCCAACAGGAGGCCGGTGATGATCGAGCCGAGGATCGAGCCCATGCCACCGATCACCACCACCGCGAACACAACGATGATGAGGTGGCTGCCCATCAGCGGCGTGATCTGGATCACCGGCGCCGCCAGCACGCCAGCCACTGCGGCCAGCGCCGCGCCACCGGCATAGGTGAGCGTGACCATGAGGGGCACATTGATGCCGAAGGCCTGCACCAGAGAAGGGTTCTCGGTGCCGGCCCGCAGCGTCGCGCCCAGGCGGGTCTTCTCGATCACGAACCAGGTCGCGAGGCAGATCGCCAGCGAAGCGAACACCACCCAGCCGCGGTAATTGGGCAGGATCATGAAGCCCAGGTTGGTGGCGCCCGAGAGCTGCTCAGGCACTGGGTACTGCTGGCCCGACACGCCGAAGCGGTCACGGAACACACCCTCGAAGATCAGCGCCAGGCCAAAGGTGAGCAGCAGACCGTAAAGCGGGTCGAGCTGGTACAGATGCTTGAGCATCGTGCGCTCGATGATGACACCCAGGATGCCTACAGCCAGTGGCGCCAGCAGCAGCGACCACCAGTAGCCGATGCCCAGGTACTCCATCGCCATCCATGTCACATACGCGCCGATCATGTAGAGCGCGCCGTGGGCAAAGTTGACGATGCCCAGAAGGCCGAAGATCACGGCAAGCCCGAGACTCAACACCGCGTAGAACGAGCCGTTGACCAGACCCAGCAGCAGCTGGCCGAGCAGGGCCGGGATGGGAATGCCGAAGATCTCCGACATGGCTGCTCAGCTCACTTCCACAGCTCGCACTTCGACTCCGCCTTGGTCGCGAAGGCGTCGTCGCCCTTGATCGTGGAGACCACGTTGTAGTAGTCCCACGGCTCCTTGGACTGGTCAGGCGTCTTCACCTGCATCAGGAACATGTCGTGCACCATGACGCCATCGGCGCGGACGACGCCGTTCTTCGCGTAGAAGTCGTTGACCTTGGTCTTGCGCATCTCGGCCATGACCTTGTCAGCGTCATCCGTCTTGGCCGCCTTGGCCGCGTTCAGGAAGTGCATCGTGGCCGAGTAGTCGGCGGCTTGAAGCGACGAAGGCATGCGCTTGAATTTGTCGAAGAACTTTCGGCTCCACGTCCTCGCTTCAGGCGACTGGTTCCAATACCAGCTGTCGGTGAGGTACATGCCCTGCGTGGTCTTCAGTCCCAGTGAGTGGATGTCGTTGATGAACACCAGCAGGCCGGCCATCTTCATCGTCTTGGTGACGCCGAACTCGTTCGCCGCCTTGATCGCGTTGATGGTGTCGCCCCCCGCATTCGCCAGGCCCAAAATCTGCGCCTTGCTCGACTGCGCCTGAAGCAGGAACGATGAGAAGTCGCTCGCATTCAGCGGATGCCTTACCGAGCCCAGTACCTGCCCACCTGCCGCCTTGACCACGTTGGCCGTATCGTTCTGCAGGGCTTGCCCGAAGGCATAGTCGGCGGTGAGGAAGAACCATGTCTTGCCGCCGGCCTTGACCACCGCGGTGCCCGTGCCCTTGGCCAGCGCCACCGTGTCGTACGCGTAATGGATGGTGTAGGGCGAGCATTGTTCGCTGGTCAGCGCGGAGGTGCCTGCGCCGATCGCGATGAAGGGCTTCTTCTTCTCGGCCGCCACCTTTGCCATTGCAAGGCTGGTGCCGGAATTCGTGCCGCCGATCAGCAGATCCATACCCTGCTGGTCGAACCACTCGCGCGCCTTGCCGGCGGCGATGTCGGGTTTGTTCTGGTGGTCGGCCACCAGAACCTCGATCTTCTTGCCGGCAATGTTGCTGCCCGCGTCCGCGACGGCCATGCGAATCATGTCGGCGCCTCCGGGTCCGTCGATGTCGGAGTAGAGGCTCGACATGTCGGTGATGAAGCCGATGCGGATTACGTCGCCGGAGTACTGGGCCTGCGCACCGGCGACCGCACAGACGGTCAGGGCGCAAGCGGCTGCAATGCGATTGATCTTCATGGTCCGGGTCTCCTTGGGGGTTTAAACACCGAGCGTTCGCTTGAGTTGTTCCAGGCGTTCGGGCAACTGGACCTGGGTGAATTCCTGTGTGATCCGGCCATGTTCCATCACGAGGAAGCGATCGGCCAGGGGCGCCGCGAAGCGAAAGTTCTGCTCCACCATGACGATGGTGTATCCCTGCTTGCGCAAGGCCGTCACCATGTCCGCGAGCTTGCGAACGATGACGGGGGCGAGACCTTCCGAGATTTCGTCCAGCAGCAGCAGCTTCGCCCCGGTGCGCAGGATGCGCGCCACGGCCAGCATCTGCTGTTCGCCACCGGACAACCGCGTGCCCTGGCTGCGCGCCCGCTCGCGCAGGTTGGGAAACATCTCGTGGATCTGCTGCAGGGCCATGCCGCCAGCCTTGAGCACGGGCGGCAGCAGCAGGTTCTCCTCAGCGGAGAGGCTCGAGAAGATTCCGCGCTCCTCGGGGCAATAGCCGACGCCGAGCCGTGCAATACGGTGTGTCGGCGCGTTGATGGTCTCGGTGCCCATGATGCGGATCGAGCCTTTGCGTGAGCCGGTGAGGCCCATGATGGCGCGCATCGTGCTCGTGCGACCCGCGCCGTTGCGGCCGAGCAGCGTGACGACCTCGCCTTCATCGACCCGGAAGTTCACGCCGTGCAGCACATGCGACTCCCCATACCAGGCGTGAAGTTCGCGCACTTCGAGAAAGGGCGTTGCCATCAGTGCGCTCCCTGCAACGCGGTGTCCGCACTGCCCATGTACGCCTCGACCACCGCAGGGTCGGTGGACACCACCGAATACGGCCCTTCGGCCAACTTCGAACCGCGCGACAGCACGGTGATCATGTCCGCGATGCTCGAGACGACGCTCATGTTGTGCTCCACCATCAACACCGTACAGCCCGCCGCGACCTTCTTGATCAGGTGCTGGATCCGCTCCACGTCCTCCACACCCATGCCCTGGGTCGGCTCGTCGAGCAGCATCAGCTCAGGTTGCAGCGACAGCGTGGTGGCAATCTCCAGCGCGCGCTTGCGGCCGTATGACAGCTCGACTGCGGGCGTGTCCGCATAGCGTTCGAGGTCGACTGCGCGCAGCAGCTCCCTTGCGCGATCGTTCAGGCCATGCAGGCTGCGCTCCCTGCGCCAGAAGTGGAAGGACGTGCCGAGTGCACGCTGCAGTCCGATGCGCACGTTCTCGAGCACGGTGAGGTGCGGGAACACCGCGGAGATCTGGAACGAGCGCACGATGCCCCGGCGCGCGATTTGCGCAGGCGCCTCGCGGGTGATGTCCGCGCCCTTGAAGCGGATGGTGCCGGCGCTGGGCTCGAGGAACTTGGTCAACAGGTTGAAGCACGTCGTCTTTCCCGCGCCGTTCGGACCGATCAGCGCGTGGATGGTTCCACGTCGCACTGCCAGGTCGACGTTGTTGACGGCGGTGAAGCCCTTGAATTCCTTGGTCAGCCCGCGGGCTTCGAGCAGGATGGTGTCGGTGCTCACGAAGAAGGTTTCTCCGGTTGTCTCCGCCGCCGTCACCCTCGATCTGTGGCGGCGTACGCGAAGAGGCGCTGCGCAAGGCTTATGCCAGTTCTCTGGGTGATGCTCAAGTGCTTGACCACGCTCGGCAAATCACTCATCGACCGTTGTTACCCC
>DASTGE010000080.1:0-4170 GCA_035719405.1 Burkholderiaceae bacterium | reverse complement strand
GGTTGATCTTCGATGAATACCACTGCAATTTCTTCCACAAGCAATCCCTACGCAGCGCTCGACGGCTCGACATCGTCCACGGACAGCACGAACGACACGGCAAGTGCGGACCGCTTCCTCAAGCTGCTCGTCACGCAGATGAAGAACCAGGATCCGCTGAATCCGATGGACAACGCGCAGGTCACGAGCCAGATGGCGCAGATCAACACCGTCAGCGGCATCCAGCAGCTGAACAAGACGGTGAGCGGACTGAACACACAGTTCATGCAGATGCAGGCCATGCAGGGCGCCTCGCTCGTGGGGCATGATGTGCTGGTGGCCGGAAACTCCCTCAGCGTGACCGATGGAGTCGGCAGCGGTACCTTCGACCTTGACGGACCGGCCGACCGCGTGAAGGTGGATGTCCTCGGCCCCGCCGGCCAAATCGTCGACACACTCGATCTCGGCGCCGAAACCAGCGGCCGCCATACCTTCGATTGGAAAAAGGACGGGCTCACGCAGGATGCCGGTCTGCACTTCCGCGTGACTGCCACGCAGGGTGCGGCGCCTGTTGCCGCAACCGCATTGATGCGCGACCGCGTGCAGTCCGTCGGCATCGACGGCGACAAGCTCACCTTGCAGCTGCAGCAGTCCGGCAGCGTGCCCTACAGCCAGGTCAAGGCCTTCGACTGACCCGGCCTGCAATTCGACACCTCCAGAGGACGACATCATGAGTTTCCAGCAAGGCCTGTCCGGTCTGAACGCGACGAGCAAGGATCTCGAGATCATCGGCAACAACATTGCCAATGCCAACACTTACGGTGCAAAGTCCTCGCGCGCGGAATTCGCCGACGTGTACGCGGCGTCGCTCAATGGCGCTGGCGCCAACCAGATCGGCATCGGAACGCGCCTGCAGACCGTATCGCAGCAGTTCACGCAGGGCAACATCACGACCACCGAAAACCCGATGGACCTGGCGATCAACGGCGCCGGGTTCTTCCAGCTCACCGACGGCCGCAGCCCGACGATGTACAGCCGAAACGGCCAATTCAAGGTGGATCGAAACGGATTCATCGTCAACAACGAGGCGTTGCAACTGGTGGGCTATCCCGCCGACGGCAGCGGCGTGATTCAGCCAGGACAGGCCAAGCCTCTGCAACTGCCGAGCGCGGGCATCAACCCCAATGCCACGAGCAAGATCGGCATCGAGATGAATCTCGATGCACGCTTGGCAGTCACGCAGCCCGCTTCGGCTCCGCTGATCGACTTCAGCAATCCAAAAACCTACAACAACGCGACCTCTGTCACAGTATTCGACGACAAGGGTCAGGACATTGCGCTCACTTTCTATTTCCAGAAGACGTCGACGGACAACTGGGACGTATACGCCACGGCCAACGGCAATTCGGTGAGCGTCGATGCGGCGGGTGATCCGCAGGCCATCACGTCGATTGCCTTTCCGCCCAATGGCGGAAAGCCGACCGCACCGGCGGCAGCGGTGCCCGTGACCGTTCCGCCGACGGCGAATGCCAACGGGGCGATCACGCTGCCGCTCAATGTGCAACTGGACGTCACCACCGCGACGCAATACGGGTCGCCATTCGGCGTGACCGACCTGACGCAGAACGGCTACGCTCCGGGACTGCTGTCGGGCATCTCGATCGAATCCACGGGGACCGTCATGGCCCGCTATTCGAATGGTCAGGCCAAGCCGGCCGGGCAGGTGGTGCTCGCCAACTTCCGCAATCCGCAAGGGCTGCAGGCCATGGGCGGAAACGTGTGGGCGCAGACCTTTTCCTCCGGCACGCCGATTCTTGGCGTTCCCACCGAGGGCAACATGGGCGTGCTGCAGTCGGGGGCGCTCGAGGAGTCCAACGTCGACCTGACCGGCGAACTGGTCAACATGATTACGGCGCAGCGGATTTATCAGGCCAATGCACAGACCATCAAGACGCAGGACCAGGTAATGCAGACGCTGGTGAACCTGCGCTGACCTTCCTGATCCCGGAGGAGGCCCCACGTGGACCGAATGATCTACCTGTCGATGTCGGGTGCAAAGGCGATGCTGCAGCGGCAGGATGTGCTGTCGAACAACCTTGCCAATGTGTCCACAGTGGGCTTCCGTGCCGAACTGGCCGCATTCCGCGCAGTGCCGGTACGCGGCGACGGCGCAAGCACCCGCGTGTACGCGCTCGAATCGACCGTCGGCTACGATCCCAACCCGGGCGTCGTGCAATCCACGGGACGCAAGCTCGATGTGGCGATGAAAGGCAACGCGTGGCTCGTGGTGCAGGCGCTCGACGGAACGGAAGCCTACACACGCGCCGGCTCATTGGACGTCGATGCCAACGGGCAATTGGTCACCCGCGGCGGATTGCCGGTGATGGGCGACGGCGGACCGGTCACCATTCCTGCCAATTCGGAAGTGACGATCGGGGTCGATGGCACGATCACCGCGAAAGCCGGCAGCGGCCGACCGATAACCATCGGCCGTCTCAAGCTCGTCACGCCCGAAACGCCCTTGCAGCGCGGCGAGGACGGCCTTTTCCGCGCCTCGGATGGCGATCTGCCATTGGATCCGGCCGCGAGGCTGCAGGACGGTGCGCTGGAGGGATCGAATGTCAGTCCGGTCGAGACCATGGTCTCGATGATCGCCGCGGCCCGGCAATTCGAGGCGCAGATGAAGATGCTGCAAAGCGCGGAGCAGAACGAGCAGTCGGCGGGGAAGCTGCTGGCGCATGGGGGGTGAGGCGCGCGGCTTTCGTCTCGGGTAGGCGATCAAAAACGTCATAAGCTGCTGTGACGGTTGTGAACCCATGGGAAATTGCTGAATCACAATCTTCCCGATTTCGAACAGATCTCCGATTCCCCCTTTTCTTCCCGGATTCTCCGGCGCCTTCCCCAAGGATCATCTCCTTCAATAGGAGCCCGACGCCATGATCCGATCGCTGTGGATTTCGAAGACAGGGATGGAGGCCCAGCAGATGCAGCTGGACACCATCGCCAACAACCTGTCGAACGTCTCGACCAACGGCTACAAGCGCTCGCACGCCGTGTTCGAAGACCTGATCTATCAGAACCTGCGGCAGGCGGGGGCCAATTCCAGCGAGCAGACGCAATTGCCTACAGGCCTGCAGATCGGGCTCGGTACGCGCGCGGTCGCCACCGCCCGCGACTTCGGTCAGGGCAACCTGCAGCAGAGCACCAACAACCTCGACATCGCGATCAAGGGCAACGGGTTTTTCCAGATCCAGATGCCCGACGGCACCACAGGCTATACGCGCGACGGTTCGTTCCAATTGGATGCGCAGGGGCAGATCGTCACGAACAACGGCTATGTCGTCCAGCCCGGCATCACCATTCCCGCGAATGCGCAAAGCGTGACGATCGGCAATGACGGCACGGTGAGCATCACATTGCCGGGATCGGCCACCCCGCAGAGCGTGGGACAGATCCAGATCGCAAGTTTCGTCAACCCCGCCGGCCTCGATCCTCGAGGGCAGAACCTGTATGCCGAGACGGCGGCTTCGGGAACCCCGAACACCGGCATCCCGGGCAGCAACGGCCTGGGTGCCCTGCAGCAGGGCTTCGTCGAAACGTCCAATGTCAACGTGGTCGAGGAACTGGTGGCGATGATCCAGACACAGCGCGCCTACGAAATGAATTCGAAGGCCATTCAAACTTCGGACCAGATGCTGCAACGCCTGGGGCAGCTGTAATGGCTTCCATGACAGCGGCGTCGTTTCGCGCGGCCGTCGTCCTCGCTGCCGTCATCTTCCTCGGCGGCTGCGCCACCTTCAGCATGACCCCGAAGGTCGACGTGGCCGAGCCCCTCACTGCGCTGCCGTCCCCGCCACCGCAGGCCCCGATCACCAACGGATCGATCTTTCAGGCCGCGCAGTACCGGCCGCTGTTCGAGGATCACCGTGCCCGGCTGGTGGGCGACACCATCACCGTGCAGATCGTCGAGAAGGTGAGCGCGAGTCAGAAGTCGACAAGCACGGTCGACAAGAGCGGAAAGGTCGATGCCGCCGTGTCGGCCTTGCCGTTCCTCAGTCCCAATTCGTTCTCGCGTGCCAGCGCCGCCGGATCGTCGACCAACAGCTTCTCCGGCAAGGGTTCCACCGAAAGCACCAATGACTTCTCCGGCACGATCACGGCGGTCGTCACCGGCGTGCTGCCCAACGGCCA
>DASTGE010000079.1:0-9993 GCA_035719405.1 Burkholderiaceae bacterium | reverse complement strand
GGCCGAAAAGGCCCCGGAACACGATGCCTTCGCCGCACTGTTGCAGTACCCCGGCGTGAGCGGGCGGGTGCGCGAGCTGAGGCCGCTCATCGACGCGCTGCACGCCAAGGGCACCCTGGCCATCGTCGCCGCGGACCTGCTTGCCCTCACCCTGCTGGCATCGCCCGGTGAACAGGGCGCCGACATTGCCGTCGGCACCACGCAGCGCTTCGGCATGCCGATGGGCAATGGCGGCCCACATGCCGCCTACATGGCCACGCGCGATGACTTCAAGCGCTCCCTGCCCGGGCGGCTCGTCGGCGTGAGCGTCGACATGCACGGCGCCCCGGCATATCGCCTTGCCTTGCAGACGCGCGAACAGCACATCCGCCGCGAGAAGGCCACGTCCAACATCTGCACGGCGCAAGTGCTGCCGGCGGTGATCGCCAGCATGTACGCCGTGTACCACGGGCCTGAAGGCCTGAGACGGATTGCGCGGCGCGTGGCCAGCTACACGGCGATTCTTGCCGAGGGCTTGAAGATGCTCGGCTTCACGCTCGAGCACGCAGAGGCCTTTGACACGCTGGAGGTGCACGCCGGCGTGCGCACCGACGAACTGCTGGCCAGCGCCATCGCTGCCGGCATGAACCTTCGGCATGCCGGCGCGGGCAGCCTGGGCATCACGCTCGACGAAACCACGACGCGAGCCGACATCGAGGCCCTCTGGCGTGTATTCGCCGGCGGCCAGGCGGTGCCGGGCTTTGACCGTTTCGAGAAGGGCATTGCGCCTCTGTATCCGGCGTCGCTCGAGCGCACCAGCGCCTTCCTGACGCATCCTGTGTTCAACGCCCATCACAGCGAGACCGAGATGCTGCGCTACCTGCGCAGCCTCGCCGACAAGGATCTCGCGCTCGACCGCACGATGATCCCGCTGGGCTCGTGCACGATGAAGCTCAACGCCACGAGCGAGATGATTCCCATCACCTGGCCGGAGTTCGCCCAGGTCCATCCGTTCGCACCGCGCGATCAGCTCAAGGGCTACGAGTTGCTGAACGAGCAACTTACCGCATGGCTGTGCCAGGCGACCGGCTATGCGGGCGTGAGCCTGCAACCCAATGCCGGCTCCCAGGGCGAATATGCCGGCCTGCTCATCATCAAGGCATGGAACGAGGCACGCGGACAGGGCCATCGCGATGTGGTGCTGATTCCCGAGTCCGCCCACGGCACCAACCCCGCGAGCGCGATGATGGCCGGCATGCAGGTCGTCGTCACGAAATGTGATGCCGACGGCAACGTCGACCTCGCCGACCTCGAAGCCAGGTGCAAGCAGCACGCCCAGCGCCTGGCGGCGGTGATGATCACCTACCCCTCGACGCATGGCGTCTTCGAAGGCCATGTGAAGGAGCTTTGCGAGATCGTGCACCGCTACGACGGGCGCGTGTACGTCGACGGCGCCAATATGAATGCGCTGGTGGGTGTCGCGGCGCCGGGAGAGTTCGGCGGCGATGTCAGCCACCTCAACCTGCACAAGACCTTCTGCATCCCGCACGGTGGCGGCGGCCCCGGCGTGGGCCCCGTCGCGGTCGTCGATGACTTGAAGCCCTACCTCCCCGCGCACCGCACCGCCGGCATCGGCACCGAGCGTCAGGTGGGTGCAGTGAGCGCTGCACCGCTGGGCAATGCGGCCGTGCTGCCCATCAGCTGGATGTACTGCCGGATGATGGGCGAGGCGGGCTTGCGGCATGCGACCGAGACCGCCATCCTCTCGGCCAATTACATTGCGGCCCGGCTGCACGAGCACTTCCCGGTCCTCTATAGCGGCAACATCGAGGGCGTCAAAGGCGGCGGCGTCGCCCACGAATGCATTCTGGATCTTCGCCCCTTGAAAGATGCCACGACCATCAGCGCGGAGGACGTCGCCAAGCGGCTCATCGACTACGGCTTCCATGCCCCCACGTTGAGCTTTCCCGTGCCCGGCACGCTCATGGTCGAGCCGACAGAGAGCGAGCCGCTGGTCGAGCTGGACCGCTTCTGCGACGCGATGATCCAGATCCGCGAGGAGATCCGTCGCGTCGAGACAGGCGCCTGGTCCAAGGACGACAACCCGCTGAAGAACGCGCCGCACACCGCCGAATCGCTGCTGAAGGCCGAGTGGACGCATCCGTACTCGCGTGAAGAAGCGGCCTACCCGGTGCCCGCGCTTCGACGGCAGAAGTACTGGTCGCCCGTGGGCCGCGTGGACAACGTGTACGGCGACCGCAACCTGTTCTGCGCCTGCATCCCCACGAGCGAACTTGACGCATGAGGTGGGCGGCGTCAAGGTTGCAGCGCTTTTCACGGCTCTGGCCTTGACCGCCTCTCTCTCCGCCTGGGTCGAACGACAGTTCTTTTATCCGGACCGAACTGCCTACACCGCCCCCCCTCAATTCGGACTGAACGCGGAAGACGCGTGGATCGAGGGGCCCCAAGGCGCCCGCCTTCATGGCTGGTGGTTTGCCGCACGCGGACCGGCCCACGGGACGGTGTTGCACCTGCATGGCAACGCCGGGAACATTTCCGCTCACCTGTCGCTCGTCGCCTGGCTCCCGTATGCCGGCTTCAATCTCCTTGCATTCGACTATCGCGGCTTTGGACGTTCTGAGGGCGAGCCCACGCTGGACGGCGTCGTCGAGGACGCCGGCGCGGCACTGGAGTGGGTACGCCGAAGGCCGGACGTCGACGCACAGCGCCTCGTCGTTCTGGGACAAAGCATGGGCGGGGCGACTGCGGTGCGCCTCCTCGCGGCGGACAGCCGGGGCGTCAGGCTGCTCGTCCTCGACTGCGC
Source organism: Burkholderiaceae bacterium (assembly GCA_035719405.1). Classification (GTDB taxonomy): domain Bacteria; phylum Pseudomonadota; class Gammaproteobacteria; order Burkholderiales; family Burkholderiaceae_C; genus CAMLIZ01. Next base: position 7,190 of record DASTGE010000079.1, on the reverse strand, counting down.
CTTCAGCAGCTATCGCGGCATCGCACGGGACGCGGTCGGCGGAAGCTGGCTGCGCTGGATCGCGCCGGCGGCGCTGCAGGTGCTGCCCGGTGATGACCGGGATCCCGTGAGCGCGATTCGATCGGTGCGCGTGCCGGTGCTCGTGATGCACAGCGCCGACGATTCTGTCGTACCAATCCATCACGGCCGGGCCTTGTTCGCGGCGGCGAACGAACCCAGGCAGTGGCTCGAAGTCAAACAATCACAGCACATCGAAGGACTCGCACGCGAGCCGGTGCGACGCGAAGTCGCAGCCGCGATGTTGAGCGCATTGGAGCAATAAATGGCGGTTTCCGCTTTCGACCTTTTCAAAATCGGCATCGGCCCCAGCAGTTCGCACACGGTCGGACCGATGAGAGCGGCCCGCATGTTCGTGCTGCGTCTCGATCACGACGGCCTGCTCGCAAATGTGGAGCGGGTGCAATGCATCCTCTACGGCTCGCTTGGCGCCACAGGCAAGGGCCACGGCAGCGACAAAGCCGTCATCCTCGGCCTGCTCGGCCATGAGCCGGACCTGGTGGACGTCGATGCCGTCCCGATGCTGCTCGACGAGGTGCGCTCATCCGGCCGCCTCGCCGTGCTTGGACGGCATCCCGTGGCTTTCGACGAAAAGCGCGACCTCGTCTTCAAGCGCCGTGAAACCCTCCCCTTCCACGCCAACGGAATGCGCCTGATCGCCTTCGACAGCGAAGGCGCCGAATTGCTCAACAAGACCTACTACTCGGTGGGCGGCGGATTTGTGGTAAGTGAGGAAGTCGCGGCCGACGGCACCCGGCACCGGCAGATCGCACCGGACACCACCGTGCTGCCCTACCCCTTCCACAGCGGAGAAGAACTTCTCGTCCTCACACGGCGCGAGCAATGCAGCATCGCGGAGATCATGCGTCGCAACGAGCGCCACTGGCGCACGGACGCCGAGATCGACGCCGGCCTGCTGCGCATCTGGCAGGCCATGCAGGATTGCGTCGCACGCGGCGTGCGGACTGAAGGCGTGCTGCCGGGCGGCTTCAAGGTCAGGCGCCGCGCCGCTTCGCTGTACCGCTCGCTCACGAGCAACCCCGAGGCCGCGCTGCGGGATCCTCTGCAGGTGATGGACTGGGTGAACCTGTATGCGTTGGCCGTCAACGAGGAGAACGCGGCCGGAGGCCGGGTCGTGACCGCACCGACGAACGGCGCAGCGGGGATCATTCCCGCGGTGCTGCACTACTACGCCCGCTTCCTGCCCGGTGCCAATGACCCCGGCGTGATCGACTTCCTGCTCACGGCCGCGGCGATCGGCATTCTCTACAAAGAGAACGCATCGATCTCGGGCGCAGAGGTTGGCTGCCAGGGAGAAGTCGGCGTGGCATGCTCGATGGCCGCAGCCGGCCTGGCTGCAGTCATGGACGGCACGCCGGAACAGGTCGAGAACGCCGCGGAGATCGGCATGGAGCATCATCTCGGCCTGACCTGCGATCCCGTGGGCGGGCTGGTTCAGATCCCCTGCATCGAGCGCAACGCCATCGCATCCGTCAAGGCGATCAACGCCGCGCGGATGGCGCTGCGCGGCGACGGCACTCATCACGTCAGCCTGGACAAGGTGATCAAGACGATGCGTGAGACGGGGGCCGACATGGCGGTGAAGTACAAGGAGACGGCGCGCGGCGGGCTGGCGGTCAATATCGTCGAATGCTGACAGTGACGCCGGTTGGGTGAGGCACAGCCCGACGCCATTGAGTTCTTCCTTTCCGGGGAGCTCCCAATTGGGAGCGCTCCCGACGGGATTCGTCCCATCTTGGCTTGGCCTGCTGCAGCGCGTGCAATGCGCGCAGCAGTACGACATTCAAGGAGCGTACTGCGAACCTTGGAGGCCACATGCAGATCTCTTCTATCGTGAGCGCCACGATCGCCGCAGGCGAAGCCCATCTCGCCGACAACATTGGCGGATTGGTCAAGCCGCCGATCGACGTCAATCCCGGCCATCCCCCGGTGCCCGACCCCACGTCGGCCGTTGGATTGAAGTCGGGCATCAGCAGCCTGCGCTCGCTGGCTGACACGGTTGCGCTGAATCCGCAGCCGCTGCCGCCGAAAGCCGGGGGCAACGGCAACCTGGGCCAATTATTGAGCCGGCTCATTGACGATTGCGGCACCGTGCCCCGCCACTGGCCCAAAGGCTTCCCGCCTCCACCACCGCCTCACTCGCCTTTCACCACGCCGGGGCCACAATTGCCGGCGCAGACGGTCGCGTTCATCGGCAACAACGTCTTCAGGCCACGTTGAGACGCACGCGGTCGGCACAAACTGATCGATCATGCAAGCCGCTTTCGCCGACAGGCGGTGCGGCTGCATCATGAGCATGGGGTCGACTCCGGCAGGACGCCTTGGAGCTTCTCGCGGCAGCAAATGGTGCGCCCGCTGATGCGCCGTCCCGCCGAACCTCCTGTGCGAACTCTGACTCGCCACTACGACCTGCATTCGCCCACCCTTCCTGCCTCGCCAAGATTCAGGACAATGCAATTCGGCGAAGAAGTCAAGATTTGAGACGTGCAATGCGCGAAACGACGACAGCAAGGCACCGCAGAGCGCGGCGCGCGATCTGCCGGATGTCGTGCTGCTGGACATCGGCCTGCCTGAAATGGATGGCTATCAGGTTGGACGGGGACTGCGGACGCTTCCTGCGTTCGCAGCATGTGAAGCTCATCGCCGTAAGCGGCCATGGCAGCGAGCTGGACAAGCAGCTCGCGTTGGCTTCGGGCTTCAACCACCATCTCACCAAGCCCGTTGACTTCGACGAGTTGCTCGCGCTGATCGCCGCATGATCCGGGGGTCAGCCCTGCCTGACAGAGGTTTCAGCAGGCCCCCATTGCGCGTGCGGCGCTTCCCGCATTCAATGGAGGCACTTGGCCGCCGTATTGGCCTTGAGGAGATGCGCCATGCTGAAATGGGCTTTGATCTTTGCGGTGATCGCCGTGATTGCCGGCCTGTTCGGCTTCACCGGCATTGCCGCTGGTGCAGCGAGCATCGCGAAGATTTTGTTCTTCGTGTTCGTCTTGCTTTTCGTGATCGCCTTGATCCTTGGCGTGACGGTGTTCAAGTCGGTCGGGAAGTAGCTGAAAGGCTTCTTGTTCCCTCTCCCGCTCCCGGCAGAGGGTGAGAAGCTGTCATTGGCCCATCAGCGTGCAACTTCAGCGCGCGAGCCGCACTCCGTTGAACTGCCAGCGCGCCATCGCGGGAAAGAAGTTTCGATAGCTGGTCCGCAGATGCGATCGCGGGGTGGCGCATGAACCGCCACGAAGCACCATCTGGTTGATCATGAACTTGCCGTTGTACTCGCCCACCGCGCCGGCCGCCGGGCGGTATCCGGGGTAAGGCAGGTAGGCACTGGCGGTCCATTCCCAGCAGTCCCCGAGCATCTGCTTCAGGTTCGGCCCGTCAGGTGCGGCCGCAGGATGAAACCGGCCGTCGTCGAGCAGCGCCCCTGTATCCGTCTTGCGTTCGGTCAGGGCCGCACGCTCCCATTCCGCTTCCGTGGGAAGCCTCGCACCGGCCCATCGCGCATAGGCGTCGGCTTCGTAGTAGCTCAAATGGCAGACCGGCAAAGCGGGATCGACCTCGCTGGATCCTGCAAGCGTGAACATGCTCCAGCGGTTCTCGTCATCGCGTTGCCAATACAAGGGTGCCTGCCATCCGTTGCGTGTCGCCACGTCCCAGCCTTCCGACAGCCACAGCTCGGGCCGCCGATAGCCACCATCTTCCATGAACTCCATGTACTCACCGGCCGAGACCAGCCGGTCGGCAAGCTCATAAGGTCCAAGCCAGACAGGGTGCCGGGGCAATTCGTTGTCGAAGGCGAAGCCGTCGCCGGCGTGGCCGATATCGACGAGCCCGCCATCGAATGGCAGGAAACGCATCGGCTCCGTCCTGTTCGAGCCTTCCGGCACTGTCCGAGGCCGGTACGCGGGCTGCATCGGATTGCAGCTGAAGTGATGCTTCAGGTCGGTCAGGATCAGCTCCTGATGCTGCTGCTCATGATGAATGCCAAGCTCGACCAGCGCGAGCGAGCCGTCATCGACCGAACTTCGCAAAAGCTGCTGCATCACCCCGTCGATGCGCTGCCGATACTGCCAGACCTGCGCCAGCGAAGGCCGTGAAAGCAGGCCCCGCTGAGGCCGTGGATGACGGTCGCCGACTCCCACGTAGTAGGAGTTGAACAAGACCTTGTAAGCCGGCTCTGCCGGCTGATACCCGGGGCATGACCGCTCCAACACAAAGGTCTCGAAGAACCAGGTGGTGTGTGCGAGGTGCCACTTCACCGGGCTCGCGTCCTCCATGGATTGCAGCTGGCAGTCCTCTGCTGAAAGGCCTTCGCACAAGTCGGCCGTCGTTTGCCGCACCTCGGCGAAGGCCCGAGCCAGCCGGGCAGCGTCGATACGCTCCATGCTATTGAGAGTAGACAGCGGGTGCCGCAATATAGACGCCGAACCAGCCGCGGGGATCGGTGAAACAGGTGACGTGACCAAAGCCCGCCTTCGACAGCAAGCCCTCGAAGCGATCGCGGTCGTATTTGTATGAATGCTCCGTGACGATCGCCTCGCCGCGCTCGAAGGCACGCTGCGCTTTCGGGCCGAGCCTCACACGCACCGCGCGACGCGCGACGAGATGCATCTCGATCCGGCTCGCCGCCTCGTCGAACAAGGCCCGATGCTCGAAGTCCTCGATCCGGAAATCTGCGCCCAATTCGCGATTTGCCACCCGCAGCACATTGCGGTTGAACGCCGCAGTGACGCCGAGCGCATCGTCATACGCGGGAATGAGCGTCTCGCGGGGCTTCGGCGCGTCGACGCCGATCAGCAGGCGGTCGTTGTTGCGCAAGTGTCTCCGCACCTGGCGCAGCAGCCGCACGGCCGCATCCGGCTCGAAGTTGCCGATCGAGGATCCGGGATAAAAGAAGATCCGGGGAAGCTCGGGCGCCAGAAGCGCGTGAAGGTCGAGCCCGCGGGTGAAGTCCGTTACCACTCCCTCGAACGTCACCCCAGGGAATTCGCGCACTCCACGCTGCAGCGTGCTGTTCAGCCACTCTGGGGCGATGTCGACTCCCAGGTACCGACGCACCTGCAGCGGCTCGACCCACAGGCGCGCCTTCGCGCCGTCGCCACAGCCGAGGTCGACGAACTGCGACGCGGAAGGGAGTGCGGCGGCGATCTCTTGCCGAAAGTTCTCGAAGATCGAGGCTTCGACACGCGGGGGGTAGTATTCGTCCAGCATGCAGATCGCCTCGTACAACACGCTGCCCTGAATGTCGTAGAAGAATTTGGGCGCAATGCGGGCCGGCATTCCCAGCAGTCCCTCGACCAGCTCGCTTTGCCGCGCCGCAGCCGTGTCTCGGTGTTGAATGACGATTCGCAGTTCATCCGGCGCACTGAAAGGATGGCCGACAAGGCCAGGGCCGGGCGAGGACGTTTCGAACGACTCAGGGCTCGAGCCCATTGGCGTCTCCAATCTGTTTGGAACAAGTGGCGGGCAGGATAGCCGGAAGGCGCTTGCCCTGCACACTGTGGTCGCCCGCAATTCCCTGCGCGCTTCTCGTCAGGAGGAGCCTGATTGACGATGAAAAAAAGAGTAAAGCCGGCGACGATTCGAGGGCGAAGGCGGCAGGCATCTGAACCCGTCTCGCCCGAAGGCCATCCGCTGCCGTCTCAAGACCGCAGGAATTGGTGATCGAGCTCCAAATTAATGATCCTGGTCCCCCGGTGGCAAGCGACCCATCAGGTAGAACTCCGGGTTCGGCCTTAAGGCCACCCCTTTCAAGGTCTTGCTGAGGAAGCCGTTGTAGGCTCCTGATTCCATTGGAATCAGGAGAGCGGAAATCTGGCGGGATGTGATCGAGCGATTTGAGCAGCATGCACCTGCGAGCGTGATGGCGCGAGCGGCGCTGGAGCAGGCATTGCCGGCGGCGTGGGTGGACGAGGTGTTTGAGGCGCATCGCCAGCGTCAGTACTCGAGAGAGCTGATGTTCTCGACCATCGTGGAGTTGATGACGCTGGTCACATTGGGACTTCGGCCGTCGGTGCATGCAGCTGCACGCAAGATGCAGAGCTTGCCGGTGTCGATGGCGGCGCTGTACGACAGGCTCAAGCGCACCGAGCCGGCGGTTTTGAGGGGGCTGGTGCGTGGCAGCGCGCAACGCCTGATTCCGATTGCTGCGCAGTTCGATGGACAAGCGAGCTTGCCGGGATGGCAGTTGCGCATCGTCGACGGCAATCACTTGCCGGCCAGCGAAAAGCGGTTGCAGCTGCTGCGTGAGCATCGAGGGGCGGCGTTGCCGGGGCACAGCTTGGTGGTCTACGACCCGGATGTGGGGCTGGTGTGCGATGTTGTGGCCTGCGAGGACGCGTATGAAAGCGAGCGCGTGGGCGTGCAGCCCTTGGTCGATGGCGCGCTGCCAGGGCAGCTGTGGATAGCTGATCGGCACTTCTGCACCCACACCATCATGCAAGGGTTCAGCCAGGCGGGGGCGAGCTTCATCGTGCGCGAGCACGCATGCCACGCGCGGTTGATCCAGCAAGGTTCCTGGAGTGAGTACGTGGGCATCGACACTGGCCGGGTGCGCGAGCAGACCATTGAGGTCCAGGATATCCACGACGCAGCAGCCCACGCCCGGCCGCAGGCTTGGCGCCGTATCGAGATCGAACTGGACACGCCCACCGAGGCGGGCGAAACCGTCATCCGGCTGTGGACCAATCTGCCGGCCACGATCGAAGCCGCGACGATTGCAACGCTGTACCGCAAGCGCTGGCCCATCGAGGGCATGTTCCAGCGCCTGGAGTCGGTGCTGCAAAGCGAGATCAAGAGCCTGGGCCATCCGCCGACGGCGCTGCTGGGCTTCACCGTGGCGGTGCTGGCCTACAACGTGTTGTCGCTATTGCAGCGCGCCGTCGAGCAGGCGCACCGCGATGAGTTACCGCACTTGGAGGTCTCTACGTATCACCTTGCCCAGCACGTCAAGAGCGGCTACGAGGGCATGCTCATTGCCGTGCCGCCCGAGCATTGGCCCAGCGCAGCAGGGCAGACAGCGCAGTCGCTGGCCGAAACACTGCTGCGCCTGGCCCGTCGCATCAGTCGCATCTTGCCCAAGCAGGTGGCCATAAGCAAACGCGGACCGAAGATCAACA
>DASTGE010000078.1:0-5585 GCA_035719405.1 Burkholderiaceae bacterium | reverse complement strand
TGTTTGCCGTTTACAAGCAGCACCTGCGAGACATCCGGGCCGAAGGGTCGCATTTGCGCGAAACACTGCCGTCGGTGCCGGCAAAGTTCCTGCAGGTGCGCGCGAATGCCAATCGCTCACAACGCGAATTGCCGGGGGGCTTGCTGCATCACGGCTACGCCGATGCCTGCCGGCGGCATGCCGGTCGAATTGCGATCGCGGACGAGACGCGCGAATTGACCTACGACACGCTTTGGCGCTACACGACGCGCGCAGCCGCGTTGTTGCGTGGCCCTGGCGTCAGGCCCAACGACCTCGTCGCTGTGGTGGCACGGCGCGGATGGCGGCAAGTGGCTGCGGCAATCGCGGTGGTACAGGCCGGCGGCGCCTACTTGCCGGTCGATGTGGAGCTGCCTGCGGCACGGCGCGATTACCTCGTCGCGCGTCCCGGCGTGAAGGCGGTGCTGGTGGAAGGCGATCTCATTGCGCAAATGGAAGTGCCTGCGGGTGTCCATGTCATTCCGCTCGAAGAGGCGTTCCCTGACGATGCCGACAGCCCGGCCGTGCTGCTGCATGATGTCCAGGGCGCCGATGACCTTGCCTACGTCATCTTCACGTCCGGTTCGACCGGCACGCCCAAGGGAGTCGCCATCACGCACCGCGGCGCCGTGAACACATTGCAGGACGTGGTGAGGCGCTTCGGGCTCGACCCGGACGACCGCGTGATGGGCCTGTCCGCCTTCAACTTCGACCTCTCGGTCTACGACATCTTCGCCACCCTCGCCCACGGCGCGGCCCTCGTATTGCCGACGCATAGCCCCACGCCCTCGCCCGAGAATTGGCGCCGTGTCGTGACGGCCCATCGAATCACCGTCTGGAACTCGGTGCCCGCCCTGCTGGAGATGATGCTGGAGTATTGCGGTCATGACGCCGCGCGCGATCTGGGCTCGCTGCGCCTCATCATGCTCAGTGGCGACTGGATCCCCATCGCGCTCGCACACACCGTGAAATCGGTGCTGCCGCAAGCGATGTTCGTGAGCCTCGGCGGCGCCACGGAAGCCTCGATCTGGTCCAACTATTTCATCATCGACCGCATCTTTCCCTCGTGGACCAGCATCCCCTATGGCTGGCCGCTCGCCAACCAGACCTTTCATGTCCTGAACTCGCGCCTGCAGCCTGTGCCCACATGGGTGGCCGGCGATTTGTACATCGGCGGCGCCGGCCTGGCGCGCGAGTACTACCGCGACCGCGAGCGTACGGCCGAAAGCTTCATCGTCCATCCAGTCACCGGCGAGCGCTTGTATCGCACCGGCGACCTGGGCCGCTACGATGCCAACGGCTGCCTCATCTTCCTCGGCCGTCGCGACACCCAGGTCAAGATCCGTGGCTTTCGCATCGAGTTGGGCGAGATCGACATCGCGATGCAAAGGTGTCCGGGCGTGCGCGGAGCAGCGACCGTCGTGCGCCGCTGCGGATCGCGTGACAGCCAGTTGGTGGGCTTTTACGCGGCCGACGCCGACGTCACCGAAGACATGGTTCGAGCCCATGTCGCGGCGACTGTGCCCGACTACATGGTCCCAGCATTGCTAATGGCCGTGGAGCAGATCCCGGTGACAAGCAATGGCAAGGTCGACCGCGGGCGGCTTCAGGCATGGGCGCTCGAGTCGGCTGCAACGCCGGCCGTTCGCGTCGAACCTCGCAATCCATTGGAACGAATGCTCGCGCGCCTGTGGCAAGGGCTGCTGAACGTGCCCTCGCCGTGCATCCATGACGACTTCTTCCATTTGGGCGGCACCTCACTGCTTGCCGTGCGTCTGCTCAAGGCCATCGAAACCGAGACCGGTCGCCAATTGCCGCTGGCATCGCTGCTGCGACACGGCACCATCGCGGCGCAGGCGAGCCTGTTGCGGGACGCCAATGTGCCGCCGGACCAGCCGCGGGCGCGCGCACCGGTCGTCCCCGTTCGCGCAGGCGGCGGCAAGGTGCTGGCAATGGTGCATCCGGTGGGCGGCAACGTGCTGTGCTATCGCCACCTGCTGCAGGCCGCCCCTGCCGATGCCGAGATCGTCGCCCTGCAATCGCCCGGTCATGGTCAGCCGCGCACCATTGCGACACTCGCCGCCAGCTACGTCGATGCGCTCGCCCCGCAATTGCACAGCGGACGCGAAATCCATCTTCTCGGCTGGTCGATGGGCGGCGTGGTGGCGCACGAAATGGCGCGGATCATGGCGGAGCGGGGCACCCCGGCAGCGGGACTGTTGATGATTGACTCGTGGATGGGCCGGCGCGATGCAGCCGGCGAGATGCCGACGCTCGACGGCTTCACGCTTTTGAAGACATTCGCGGGCGACTTCCTCGACGGCGCCGAACTGCCGGCCGGCTTCCTTGAGATGTCGTCGGCGCCGGAGCAAGCGCAGTTCGACGCCGTGATGCAATTATTGCGAGACGCAAAGCGCATCCCCGCGGATTTCCCGGCCGAGCACATCGCGCAATTCGTTGCGGAGCATCAGGCGAATTACAACGCGCTGATCCGGCACTGGCCTGGGAAGGTCGGGACTTGTGTGCTTCAACTGCGTGCCGCGCGCACACGCAACCTCGTTTACCTGGAGCCGTTCGCCCCGCAGGCGGGCTGCGACGAACACGAGGTCACCGTTCTGGACGAGGACCATCACTCCATCCTGCACAGCCGGGAACTGCTTGCGGCCATCCGCCAGGCTTTGCTCGTGCAGCGGCGGGAAGCGATTCCAGAAGGAGCTTGAGCATGCTTGAACACATCGACACCGTCATCGTCGGCGGTGGCCAGGGCGGACTTGCCACCAGCTACCACCTGACACAACAAGGCATCCCGCACGTGGTGCTGGAGAAGAAGGACCGCCCGGCCCCCACCTGGGAAGACGAGCGCTGGGACAGCTTCACGCTCGTCACCCCCAATTGGTCGTTTCGACTGCCCGGCGCGGAATACCGGGGCGACCGTCCCGACGATTTCATGAGCCGCGATGAGATCGTCGCCCGCTTTCGCGATTACGTCGAACAATATCGCCTGCCTCTGCGGTACGACACCGAGGTGGTGTCGATCGAGCGGGCCGACGAGGCGCAGTCGCTGCGCGTGCGCACCCGCGACGCCGGCTTCCTCGCACGCAATGTCGTCGTCGCCACCGGCCTGTTCCAATTCCCCAGGTTGCATCCAGCCGCCTCGCGCCTGCCCTCGGACATCGTGCAATTGCACTCGTCACAGTATCGCAACCCCAGCGCCCTCCCCCCGGGCAACGTGCTCGTCGTGGGAAGCTCACAGTCCGGGTGCCAGATCGCGAACGAGTTGATGAGCAGCGGGCGGCAGGTCTACCTTTCAGTCGGGGCGTCGTGCCGCCTGCCTCGAAGGTATCGGGGACACGACTGCACCGAATGGCTGGAGCGGCTCGGCCTGTGGGACAAGACCGCCGACACCCTGCCATCGCCCAACGCCAGGTTCGCTCCCAGCCCGCAACTGGCCGGCCGCCATGATGGTGAAGATCTCGACCTGCATCGCTTCGCGGCGGAGGGCATGCGCCTGCTGGGCCATCTCGAAAACATCGTCGGCGATCACATCCATCTTCGCGACGACCTGGCTGAAAACCTGGAAAAGGCCGACCGCTTGGAGGCGACATTCCTCGCGGCGGTCGACCAGTTTGTCCAGGCAAAGGGCCTGGACGCACCAGCCGAGCATCGGCCGATACGCGACGAGGGCTATGAGGTCGAACCCGTACGCACGCTGAGCCTGTTGCGCGAAGGCATCAGCTCCGTGATCTGGGCCACCGGTTACGGCTTCGACTTCGGTATGGTTCGATTCCCGGTCTTCGACTCCGACGGCTATCCACAGCAACGCCGTGGAGTGACGAATGTCCCGGGGCTCTACTTCGTGGGGCTCCCCTGGCTGCACAAGCAGAAATCGGGGCTCATCGCGGGGGTGGGGGAGGACGCGGAGTACGTCGCGTCCTCTATTTCGGAGCGGGCGATCCGATCGCGCGAAAGTGTCGCAATCGATTCGGTCGCCTGATCATCAATCCAGGAGAGGAAAGGACAGTCTCATGTGGTATCGCAAAAATCTGCCGATGTGGGAGCGCGTGTTCCGGGTCTTGGCCGGACTGTTGCTCGCAGTCATCGGGTTCATGTATCTCCAGCAGCCTTGGCAGCAATGGCTCTCTGTCGCGGTAGCGGTGATCATGGGCTCCACCGGTTTCGTCGGCTTCTGCCCCGCCTGCGCGCTCGTCGGCCGGCGGCCGATTGAATAGCCGCCAGACAAGGAGGCACTGATGGAACAGGCCCTGCTCAGCAAACGACCCGTCCACCTGACACCCGAGGCGTATGTGCGCACGGATGTCGACGACGGCTTGCAAATCGCGCGCAACGACGACTTCCAGCGCGAAATCGAGGATGCCTTCGATGCCCTGGACCGCCTCGCCGCACTGCGGCTGCTCGCCGCGTTTCAAGCGCAGGGACTGTTCGTCAACAGCGCAACGCGCATTGCGCGAACGGCGCTGAATGAACGCGTGGGCGTGGTCGAGTCGCGCCTTCCCTTGATGGAAGCGCTCCTCGACATCCTCACCCGCGCGGGGCTCATCACGCAGGACGGCGATGAGCTTGTCTCGACGCTTCACATCGCCTCGCCTGATGTGAACACGGTGCTGCGCGAGCCCGCGCACGCGATTGCCCGGCAAAAGGAGCAGCATCACGATACGGCCGGCTTCTGCGACCTGCTGGAAGCCTGCCTTCCAGGGCTCTTCGGCGTGCTTTCAGGCACCGTCCGGGCCACCGACCTGCTCTTCGCGGGCGGCTCGACGGACCTCGTCGAAGCGGTCTACAAGCGCAACCGGCTTGCGCATTTCTCGCATCTGCTGGTGGCCGAGGCCACACGATCGCATGCGTCGCATCGCCTGCAAACTGCCGGCGCCGGACAGCGATTGCGAATCCTCGAGGTCGGTGCCGGCACGGGCGCGACGACCCGCCCCTTGTTGCAGGCTTTGAATCATGCAGATGTGGACTTCGAATACTGGTTCACCGACATCTCGGCGGGGTTCCTTTTCAAGGCCAAGCCCTGCTTTTCGTCGCATCCGGAACTCGTGTTCCGCACGCTCGACGTGGAGAAGGACTTTGCAAAGCAGGGCTTTGGCGAACCCATATTCGACGTGGTGATTGCATCGAACGTCCTGCACGCAACACGCGATGTCGGCCGCACATTGCAGCGTGTGCACAATGTGCTTCGGCCTGATGGGCTGCTGGTGTTGAGCGAGCTGACCCGTCGGCTGGACGTGCTGACCCTGACGTTCGGGCTGCTGGATGGCTGGTGGTTGTTTGCGGATGCCGAGCGTCGCATGCCGCATTGCCCGCTGCTGGACGGCACGTCGTGGCAGCTCGCGTGCGTGGAGAGCGGCTTTCGATCGGCTCAGGTCGGTGGCTCGCTGCCCGGGCGAAGGCTGCCGCAATCGCTAGTGAAAGCCCGGCCTTGAGGTGCCGCCGCGTCGCCTAAGCTTCGCATCGGCGCACCGTTGGCCGATGCGCTTGGCTTGACGCCAACGCTGAACAGGCCGCGCAAGGGACTTGCCCCGTGGCGGCTTCGATTCGTCTGCTTG
>DASTGE010000077.1:0-2238 GCA_035719405.1 Burkholderiaceae bacterium | reverse complement strand
CGTCCCGCCCTCGGCCTCGGGCAGCGCCGCCCCGCCCAACCCGCGCCTGTGGAGTGTCATGGGCCTGCTCCCGCCCGATCAACTGGCGATCTACGGCACCGCCCGCGCGCTGGTCGGCTGGCACGCCCGCCATCGCTTCTGCGCCCAGTGCGGCAGCCCGACGGACAGTGTCCGCGGCGGCTGGCAGCGCAACTGCATGTCGGAAAGTTGCAACGCCCAGCACTTCCCCCGCACCGATCCGGTCTCGATCATGCTGGTCGAGCACGATGGCGATCTCCTGCTCGGCCGCCAGCCGCGCTTTCCCGCCGGCCGCTTCTCGGCGCTGGCCGGCTTCATCGAACCGGGCGAGACGATCGAGGAAGCCGTCGCCCGCGAAGTCTGGGAAGAGGCCGGCGTCCGCGTCGGCGAGGTCAGCTATGTCGCCAGCCAGCCCTGGCCGTTCCCCAGCTCGCTGATGATCGGCTGCCACGCCACGGCGCTCACCCGCGAGATCACCATCGACGCGACGGAACTCGAGGAAGCCCGCTGGTTCACCCGCGCTGAAGTTTCCGAAGCGATGGCCGCGGTCACCCCGCAATCCAACCTCGGCCTCGGCGCGCGGCTGGAATCGAGCGGGGCCGGCCCGAGCTTCCTCGCGCCGACCCCCAATGCACTCGCCTGGCACCTGCTCGACTGGTGGCTCAGGCGATGATCCCCATGCTCCTGAGCACGTTGAACTGCATCAGGATCAGGAACAGCAGCAGCGAATAAAGCACCGCCGAGCCGATCAGCAGCGTCACCAGGTAGCGCACCGCCTGCCGGCCCTGCATCCCCATCACCACATGCGTGCCGATCCACGCCAGCCAGGTCGTCCAGAACACGCCCACCATGAGGAAGCGCAGCGGCGGCACCATCGCCACCACCGCCAGGATCAGCCAGGTCGGCGTGCAGGAATAGGTCACCAGCTTGAACGACTGGGTAAAGGTTGCCTCGCTGCCCAGCTTCGCCACCACCGAATCCGACAGCATGACCATGGCGTGGTACGTCACCACCATCAGCACGAAGCTGACCAGCACCCCGACGATCGTCTCCGCCGTCCCCAGCGCCAGCGGAATGCCCAGCACGTTCGGCCCATAGACCGCCGCACCGATGAACCCGCCGACCGTCACCGTCGCGATCAGCGGCAGGGCATAGCGCATGAAGATGTTGCGCGCATCGCTGTCCTCGGCCGCGACGATTGCCCATTCCCGGTGTGGATGAAGCAGCATCCCGGCCACGCGGGTCAGCAGGGTCGGTTCAGCAGCAACAAGACTGGCCATGGCACATCCCTTCCGAATGCCTCGATACATCCGGCGTGCCAGACCATAGCCCCATGATCATTGATGGTTATCAAGTGAACACTTTACATCAATCCGGCGGGTTGTGCTGCATCACGAACCGCACGCATGCCGCCAGCATCGCCTTGCGCGTCTCCGCGCGGGAGAGGTAGTGGTCCTCCTTGTCGAGCACCACGAACTCCACCGGCTTTTTCGCCTCCTTCAGCGCATCGACCATCCGCGTTCCTTGCGAAAACGGCACCGTCGTGTCGTCCTTGCCATGGATGATCAGGATCGGTGCATCCGCGTCGGCCGCATGCTTGCGTGGCGAGACGGCGGCAAAGCCCGAGACCGGCCCCCATTTCTGGTCGAGATAGCGCTGCACCGCGTCGCTGAGACCGCTCTCGCGATTGTCGCTTGTGTACATGTCGAACAGGTCGCTGACCGGCGCGAACGCAACCGCGCATCGATAAAGACCTTGCTGCAGCGTCACCCCGGCCAGCGCCGCGTAGCCGCCATAGCTGGCGCCGACGATGCAGGCACGCTTGGGATCGACGATTCCTTGCCGTGCCAGTTCAGCCAACCCGTCGGAAATATCGGTCTGCATCTTGCGGCCCCACTGCCCATACCCGGCCGCCATAAATGCGTCGCCGCGATGGCCCGATCCCCGGAAGTTCGGCTGGAACACCGCATAGCCGCGCGAGGCCAGTGCCTGCGCCCACCAGTTGAACTCCGGCCGGTCCTCTTCGTCGAGTGGCCCGCCATGCGGCATCATCACCACGGGGAGGTTCTTCGCCGTGCGCCCGGGCGGCAGCGTCAGCACCCCGTCCATCTCCAGGCCATCGGCGGCCTTGTAATGGACGACGCTGACCGGACCGACCATTTCCGGATCGATCAGCTTGCGTTCGTTGCCCACTGCATCAGCCCGCCGCCCGGCCAGATC
>DASTGE010000076.1:0-4171 GCA_035719405.1 Burkholderiaceae bacterium | reverse complement strand
CGCTACGCACCCGAGCGGGCCGCCCTCGGGCGCGCTGGCGGCGTTGCTCCTCCTAGCGGGCATTGAGCCCGCGTCGTCGTCGCGCCTTGCCAGCACACCCGATGCCGGCCCGCTCGGGCGCGTTCAACTGCCGTTTCTAGGATCACTGCTGTCATTCGCTCATGTCAGCGACGTGCAAAGGCTCCTGCCCGGACTCCGACTCAGCCTTGACCCTCACAGGCGACCAAGTTCCCGCGGGTCCGGACTCCTCCTGGAAGTGTTCGAGGAACATATCCCCGTAGTCGACAAGCACCTGCGCCTCGTCCCGGTCATCGGGGAACAGGTTGTCCAACGCAACCATCGCGACGACGCTTTCCCTCGAAGGCTTGCCTTGGTTGTCCAACAATCCCGCCGAGAATTCGATGTGTCAAGACCCGGGAGATCCTTTGGTCGCTTCTTGAAGAGATGGGGCGCTTTTGAATACCAGGCTTTGAGGGAGTCGAGGGGGGGCGAGATGGCCGAGGGCGCGCTGTGGGATGCGGCAGTTGTAGACCTTGACGTAATTGAGCAGTGTTTGCTGCAGGTCGATGGAGCTGTGGAAGCGCGTTCTGGGCGATGATGTCAGAGATGCGGCCGTTAAATCGCTCGACGAGGCCGTTGGTTTGGGGGTGGCGCGGCGGGCAGAGGCGATGCTCGATGCCCAGAGCTCGGCAACGCACGTCGAAGGGATGTTTGTCGCTGGGGGAGCGCGACTTTTGCTGGAAGCGATCGGTGAAGCAGGCGCCGTTGTCGGTGAGCAGCTTGACGATGCGCATAGGAGCGGCGTCGTACAGTCGATTGACGAAGTCGACGGCACTGTCGGTTTCCATGTCGGGGTAAATGCGGACGAAGACCCAGCGCGTAGCCCGATCGATGGCTACGTAGAGGTAGCGGCGCTGTGCCTCGTCGGCCATTTGCGGCAGGTACTTGATGTCGACGTGTACGAAGCCTGGTTCGTAGTCCTTGAAGGTCTTGGGTTTAGCCGCCGCAGCGGTGTCGTCGCTTAGGGCGGCCTGCAACTCGCGCAGGTTGTTCGCGCCGTGTCGTCGAAGGCAACGATCCAGCGCCGAAGCGTGGGGGGTGTCAGGATTTCTGTGTGTGAGGCGCTGTGAGACCTCGGCACAGATGAATTCGCGGGTGATCACCAGCAGATCGCTCATCAACGCGCCGCAGGAACTGCGAGCGATCACGTTGCCGGCTGGCAGATCAAAGGCCACGGCCCCGTGCCTCCCCTCGCCGTCCCCGAGTGGCATCTCTCCATCGCGACCTGACAGTTAGAACCTCGCACCGAAGCTGCGCAACACACGGTCATTGAACTCCCCTTCCCTCACGAATACCTGATCATGAGCACGCTGGAAATCACCTTTGCAGGTCCGCAGACTCGGGCCCGCAGCGCGCTGGTCGAATTGCTGAAGCGCTTTCCCAATGCATTCTTTGTCGAAAAGGATATGTGCCGGTATGAAGTGACCGCCGACGAAGCCGTCACGCGCCAGCTTGTCGCCGACGACAACTGGCATGTCGATGTGCTTGTTGCCGAGGAGGCTGGGCGGCAGAAACCCGTTCAGCCTCCGATCACGGCCTCGATGCTTTCCCGCTCGCCGACCGCATCCTCATCGAAATCGTCGGGAGTGTCGGGATGCGGGTCAACCTCCTCATGGTTGTCTTCGTCCTGCCCCGCGGGGTTGTCATCGCCGTCGTAACTCTGCGTGGCTGCATTCTGGTCGTCGACGGCGACGCGCACCTTCTCTGATTTGGGCTTGAACTTCTGCTCCATGCCCGCAAGGCAGCACTTGCCGTTCCTCTGACAGTACACGGACGCCATCCTTGCCTTACACAAACGTGCGCGCGCATCCGACTTCGGCCGCGATCCTGCCGGCCTCCACCCGGTGCTCGCCCGGCAGTTGTTCGCACACGTTGCGCCGCATCCGCTGACTGCCCCTTGCGAGGAGCTCGCGCATCGCTTACATCCCCAAAAAAGGGGGAGACGCTAAAATCGATTCCCCCTTTGGAGGGATTCGCATGGAAACCGACCTCACCGATTCGCTGAACGACACGACTGTTTTCAGGCGCACGCAAAAAGGGCAAGCCGAATTGCAGGCCGGCGCGTCAGCCCTGCCCCGGCCGTGGAGACTGCTGCTTGCGATGGTCAACGGGTTTACGGACCTTGGCTCTCTCCTGCAGGTCGCGCGTGAAACCATCGCGGATTCCGAGGACGCCGTGTCGGGCTTGGTCAGGGGCGGCTATATCGAAGTCGCCTGAATCCGCCCAGAGCATTCATGTCCCGGGCGCGGGGCCGGGCAACGCATTGCAGCGACGAGATGCCCTTATTTGGCCCGCCATGGAAGTCAATGCGGACTTTTCCCATCAAGAGTTGCCCTGCGTGCCGAACACCTGCCGCAGATAGGCCAGGAAGGTCCTGTCGTCGCAAAGGATCTTGCCGATGGCGAGCGCGTAGATCTCGAAGGCCATCACTGTGCACTTGAGGACCTTCGGCGACGATGCGAAGCGCCGGTCCATCGGCCCAGGCGCGGATGAATTCGCGCTGCAAACGGAAGATGTGCAGGAAATCGACAAAGTCCGATTTGATGAATCGCAGCTCCGCAGATACGAGAGTTCATCGGCCCGGAAACTCAAGCCGCAGAGAACGTCCAGTTGCTCGTTGAACTCGTGGAGCAGGTCTGCCAACGGCATTCAACATATTGGCAAGTGAAGCGCCGGCCAGGACATCGCCACGTTTCATGTTCGAGCTGCGCATGCGACGCAGGCTCCGCAGCGCCTGAGCGTGTGCATCGCTGAAGCCGACGTCGACAAACTCTCGTGCTGGCCGGTGCCACCCGGTGCGGAATGATGGCGCTCCTGCGCGCAGCGCGCGTCGTCGCGTGGCAGCTCGCCGGCCGCGACTACATGACACCTGACGACGTGCGCGAACTCGTGCACGCGACGCTCGGCCACCGCGTGTTCTTCACGCCGGTCTATGAGCTGCGGCGTGCACAGATCGCCGATGCGCTGATGTCTCAGATCATCGAGAAGGTTCCCTCTCCGCGGTAAACACTCGCTGAAGGAAAAGTCCGCGAAGGCTTAGGATGCGGGAAAGATCTTCTCCGCGCGAAAGGCAAGTGCGAAGCGATGCGTGCGATGGTGTTGCACAGGCCGGGCGAACCGCTGCGGCTCGAGGAGCGGCCCGATCCGGCGCCTGGGCCCGGCGAGGTGCGATTGCGCGTGCTGGCCTGCGCTGTGTGCCGCACGGACCTGCACGTGATCGACGGCGAACTTCCGCAGACACGGCTTCCCGTCGTTCCAGGCCACGAGATCGTCGGGCTGATCGATGCCATCGGCCCCGGCGTGCAGGGGCTGCAACTCGGCCAGCGCACGGGCGTGCCGTGGCTCGCACACACCTGCGGTCACTGCCGCTATTGCCAGGGCGAACGGGAGAATCTGTGCGATGAGCCGCTGTTCACCGGCTGCAGCCGCGATGGCGGCTTTGCGACGCATGTGGTGGCGGAAGCAGCGTTCTGCCTGCCGCTGCCGATGCATGAACATGATCCAGCCACCATTGCGCCGTTGATGTGTGCGGGCCTCATCGGCTGGCGCTCATTGCGCATGGCAGGGGACGATGCATACGACATCGGCCTGTACGGCTTCGGCGCGGCCGCGCACCTGCTGGCACAGGTCGCGAGACTGCAGGGCCGGCGCGTGCATGCCTTCACCCGTCCGGGCGATGCCGAGGCGCAGGCTTTCGCTCGCGCGCTCGGTGCCGTATGGGCGGGGGGATCGGATGAATTGCCACCGTGCCCGCTTGACGCCGCAATTCTGTTCGCACCCGTTGGCGAACTTGTGCCTCGCGCACTCAGCGCGGTGCGCAAAGGCGGTCGCGTGGTGTGCGGCGGGATCCACATGAGCGACATTCCCTCGTTCCCCTATCGGCTGCTGTGGGAGGAGCGCGAGCTTGTCTCCGTGGCCAACCTCACCCGGCATGACGGTCGCGACTTCCTGCTGCTGGCCGCACACCTGCCGCTGCACGTCGAAGTCCGCCGCTACCCCTTGGAACAGGCCAACGAAGCGCTCGCCGATCTTCGGCATGGCAGGCTGCAGGGCGCGGCGGTGCTTGTACCGTAAACCGATCGAAGCTCCGAGAAAGGGAGACTTGCCGTGT
>DASTGE010000075.1:0-5227 GCA_035719405.1 Burkholderiaceae bacterium | reverse complement strand
GTGAGCTTCGGCAAGGAGCGTCCGGCGGTGCAGGGCAGTGACGAGGCGGCCTGGGCCAGGAACCGCCGCGCAGAACTGAAGGATCGTTAACGTGCTTCCCTTGCGCCACCTGACTGCCACGCTGCTGCTGGCCGGCGCCGCCCTGCACGCGCAGGCCGGACTGTTCGACGACGACGAGGCGCGCAAGGCCATCCTCGACCTGCGCCAGCGCATCACACAATCCGAGGAGCAGAACCGGGCGCGTCAGGCCGAACTGCAGAACGCGCTCAACGAGCAGGTCCAGCAGCTGCGGCGCAGCCTGCTTGAGATCAACACCCAGCTCGAGTTGCTGCGGACCGATCTTTCGAAACTGCGCGGGCAGGACGAACAGCTTGCCCGCGACCTCGCAGACCTGCAACGCAGGCAGAAGGACATTACGCAGGGGGTAGACGAGCGCATCCGGAAGATCGAGCCCCAGAAGGTCTCCCTCGATGGCAAGGAGTTCATGGCCGAGCCTGAGGAAAAGCGGGCGTACGACGAGGCGCTCGCGGTACTGCGCGGCGGCGACTTCAACGCCGCCAGCAGTGCGCTCACGGCATTCCTGAGGCGCTATCCCGGAAGCGGCTTCAGCGAATCGGCGCGCTTCTGGCTTGGCAATGCTCTGTACGGCAAGCGCGACTACAAGGACGCGATCAACACCTTCCGCGCCTTCGTGACGGCCTCTCCGTCCAACCCGCACGCGCCCGAGGCACTGCTGGCGATTGCCAACACGCAGGCGGAGATGAAGGACAACAAGGCCGCGCGCAAGACCCTCGACGAACTGCTCAAGAGCTATCCTCAGTCGGAGGCCGCGCAGGCCGGCCGCGAACGGATGGCAGCGTTGAAATAAGGCGCGCCTGGACTGCCAGGGCGCATGGGGCTGCCCAGGGGCGGCGCCAGGCAGAGCCGGCTGAAAGCTCCCACAAGTGTTCGATGCTGATCCTGAGCGCCGCTTCGGCGGCCTGAAGCGACTCTATGGCGAGACTGCGTATCAGTGCCTGCGCGCGCTGCGGATCGCGATCGTCGGCGTGGGCGGCGTCGGCTCTTGGGCAGCCGAGGCGCTCGCGCGTTCCGGCGTTGCATCGCTGACACTGATCGACCTTGATCATGTCGCGGAGTCCAATGTCAATCGTCAGGTGCAGGCCCTGGGATCGACACTGGGCCAGGCGAAGGTCGAGGCGCTGCGCGATCGCATTGCCGACATTCACCCGGGATGCGATGTGCGCGTGGTCGAGGAATTCGTGGACGCCGACAACTGGCCGGCGCTGCTTCCGGCGCCGGTCGACGCGCTGATAGATGCCTGCGACCAGGCGCGTGCGAAGTTTGCGATGGCCGCGTGGGCCACATCGCAGTGCCTCCCATTCGTGTGCGTGGGCGCTGCCGGAGGCAAGCGAGCTCCGCAAAGGGTCGAGGCGAATGACCTGTCGCTCGTCACGCACGATCCCCTGTTGGCCCGACTGCGTCAGCGCCTTCGCAAGCACGCTGGCGCCACGCGTTCTGCAGAGATGGGTGTGCGTTGCGTGTTCTCGCGCGAACCCATCATCGCGCCGCATGATGCAAGCTGCGACGTCGAAGGCAACCTCAACTGCCACGGGTATGGCTCTTCCGTCACTGTCACTGCGACGTTCGGTCTTGTCGCTGCTGCCCAGGCCATCGAGCAGTGCCTTGCCTTGCCTTCGTTGAATGCAGAAGGCGAGCGGACGAACGCAGAAAAAGTGTGGCTATAATGAGTATCTCTGCAGACGGGTTGTTAGCTCAGTCGGTAGAGCAGCGGACTTTTAATCCGTTGGTCGCAGGTTCGAATCCTGCACAACCCACCACCGACGTAGCAGTATCGAACGTGGCGGTCGTCTGAAGGGCTCTTAGCTCAGTTGGTAGAGCAGCGGACTCTTAATCCGTTGGTCGTAGGTTCGAATCCTACAGGGCCCACCAATTAAATCAACGAGTTAGATTCATGCGGCTAGCTCGTTTCCTCCGGAGATTTCCCACCGTGGGAAATGGAGGTCCTCAGAGGGCCTTCCGCCGTGCGACTCCCGAGCGTTCGTAGACCTTTGCCGTCGTCGTCGTCGGCGACGAGTGCAGGTCGGGTAGTTCGCCGGGCCTTTCTTTGTGTTCGGTGGTGTAGTGCGCGCGCAGGTCATGAAACGTGAAGCGCCGGGTAATCACTTTTTTCGCGAGCGCCTCGCGCATCAACTTGCCCCACATGGCAGCGAAACCTTGGGTCGTATATGGGTTGCCCTGTCGGTTGGGGAATACTGCGCCGACTTGCGCGTCGTGCGCGACAGCAATGAGCCGGCAGCGAAGATCGAGCAGTGCTGGACTGACGGCGACCCGCTCGATCTTCTCGACCCCAAGGCGCTGCTTGGCTCGACGCAGGCGGACCTCATTTGTGCTGAATTGGGGGCAGTGGAGCGGTAGAAGCTCCGCCTGTCGACTTCCGGCAAGTGCCGCGAACTCAGAGCCATCGTGATTACGACCCATTGCCCGCCCTTGGTCTGCGCGAACCTGACGAGAGCCGCGATTTCCTCTGTTTGAGGGGCGCTTGTCCGAGGCCGTTCCTTGTTGCGCGCGACCTGACCGCCGCGGCATGGGTTCGCCGTTGCTTCCCCGCGCTCTATTGCGAGTGCGATCAGGTTGCCGAGGAGGGCGATCTCTCGGTTGGCGCGGACGGGCGCTTCAGCCCTCAACGCGGAGGCAGCGTGCGACATCCGGGGCCGTGATGGCGGCTACATGCACGTCGCTGAAAACGGCGAGCAGCGGCACGCTGTATGTTTCATAGTCGGCCTGGGTACGTTCCTTGAGAGCCTGCCAGGCGGGAGATTCCTTGTACTGCTTCCAAAGCCTGCCGATGGTGCCGCTATCCGTGGCTTCACCGTTCAATTCAAGCACCTTGCGGATGGCTTCGATTCGGTCCGTACCAAGATTGATCGGCTTGCCGCCAATGGGATTGGTACCTGTATGTGATTGTCTTGCGGTCTTTCCAAAGGCGCGCTTCCATTAGCGGAAGCAAACCCTTTGCACTTTCTCGGTCTCGACGTCGGCTCATAGGCCGTTGCTCCATTTTGGTCTGCCGCTGCCTCGACTATTCTGTGCAGCCTGATGTCTTCGCTCCCAGTCCGAACGGATGACAAGTGAGCGCCCGTTCGGCTTGCGTGATCGCCACTGCCGGCCGCATGCCGACGAGGACGGTCTGCGCGTCCAGCACTCGGGCCATCGCAGCGATGCGGGCGATGGTGCTGCCGATGAAGGTCAACCACGTCGAGCGCGGAGATGTCGATCAGCACGCCGCTGGAACCTTCCTGCACGATCCGCTGGCCCAGGTCGTCCTGCAACAAACCCGCGCGCAGCGCTGCCAACTCCTCACGGGGCCTGCTGCATCGTGACTGTGCCGCGCCGGCTGATGCGCCCGCGCTGCTGCTCAAGCCACGCCTGCAGCACGAATGCCCCATCGCGCGCCAGCAATTCACCGACACACCGCAAATGCCTGCTCACCAATCCTCAAGCTCCAACTCTCCCCCCGCACACGGCTATTCTTCCCGCAAGAATTGCTGCGCTGCGAGCTTCTGCCTCGCAGATCTGATTCACTGATGCAAGCGCCCCGTATGCACTTGAGGCCCTTTTTCGTGACGCATCTTGCGGAAACGCCGCCCCCGCGAGCGCGGGGTATCTGCAAAGGACATGCCTTCGCACAACACTTCGAAGGTAAAGCGCGGCGCGCGGGGGGAATCGCCCGAAGTCCCGGCAGCACGCCCGCATGGGCCGGGCGCGCGAGACGCGACAGGCCATTGAGTTGTGGGAGGAATGTTGTTGGAAGTTGCCCGGTTGAAATCGCCCTTCTTTTCGGATTTGGTTCTGCAAACTGACGAAGCACGCCGCAGCTTTGAGACCCATCACCTGGTGCTCGATGCGGTCGCACATGGTATGTCGCTGCAACGCTACCGCAGCCTGCTGCTCGAGCTATAC
Organism: Burkholderiaceae bacterium; assembly: GCA_035719405.1. Lineage (GTDB taxonomy): Bacteria > Pseudomonadota > Gammaproteobacteria > Burkholderiales > Burkholderiaceae_C > CAMLIZ01. Next base: position 1,246 of record DASTGE010000075.1, on the reverse strand, counting down.
CACGTGGTGTGGCACTTCAACCCGATATGCGCGGCGGCTGCCAGCCGCATCGGCGACGAACACCGCGCCGTGCGATATCACCTGTACGACCACATGCAGCAAGAAAAGGGACACGAGGAATGGATGCTCAACGATCTGGTCGCCATCGGCACGCCGCCTCAGGCGACGCGTTCTCATCGGCCATCGACCTACACGCTCGGCCTGTGCGGCTACAACTACTGGTCCGCCGATCGCCGCCATCCGTGCTCGGTGCTGGGCATGCTGTACGCGCTGGAGGTGATTGCGTCGGTCTACGGTGGGCCATTCGCCTCGGCGATCCGTGAGTCGCTGCTGCTTCAAGGTGACCAGGGGGTCTCTTTCATCAGCTTGCATTCAACGATGGATGCCGAGCACATGGCACAGCTTCGGCGGGTGCTCAACACGATCGGCGAGCCGGCCGCGCAGGATGCAATCGTCGAATCTGTGAACGTGAACTTCGCTCACTTCACGCGCATCGTAGAGGCGGCATGACATCGCAGCTTCACACCCGCCACACCCCGGCAGTCACGACGTTGCTTGCACGCAGCTACAAGTCGATTCGGTTGGAGTGGGAAGGGGAACTTTCGCTGCTGCGCGTGCGCACCTGTGTCAAGCCGATCCAGTGCTACAGCCTCGCGGCGATGGCGGAATTGAAGTCTTTGCTGGACGACATCTCGGCAAACCCCGGGCTGGTGCGCCATTTCGTGATGACGTCCGACGTGCCGCACGTCTTCAATTTCGGTGGCGACCTGGCATTGTTCGTCCTGCTTGTGAAGGCACGCGACATCGATTCGCTCAAGCTTTACGGACGCCGTTGCGTCGACCTGATCTGGTGGATGGAGAACGCCGCTTCGCGCGGGATTCACACCACCGTTCTCGTGCAGGGCGACACGCTCGGGGGCGGGCTGGAGTCGGTGATGCCCTTCCACAAGGTTATCTTCGAGCGCAGCGCACAGGCCGGTTTTCCCGAAGTGCTGTTCAACCTGTTCCCCGGCATGGGGGCATGGAACTTCACGATCCGCAAGGCCGGCTACACGGTGGCCAATGAGATGATCCTCTCGGGCCGGCTTTACACCGCGGAGCAGCTTTATCGCCGAGGCCTCGTCGATCTCGTCGTGGACGATGGCAAGGGCGATGCAGCGATCGAAGAGGTGGTGCGAAGCGTCGACCCGCGCCTTCGCGGCACACTCGCGGCGCTGCAGGCACAGCGTCAGGTATCGCCTGTGAC
>DASTGE010000074.1:0-2711 GCA_035719405.1 Burkholderiaceae bacterium | reverse complement strand
ATAGCGGCGGGACGTGAGATAGCCGATCAGCAGCCCCACTGCCGCGACGATGCCGATCACCTGCCACGGTTTGTCGTGGACGTAGTCGTCGGTGTACTTGGCGGCAACGCGCGCGTTGTCGCGCACCGAACTGTCCAGCGTCGAAAGCTTGTCGCGTGCTGTGCCGGCAGCCGTCGTCATCTTGTCGCGCAGGCTCTGCAGCGTCTGCGAGCCGGCATCGCCGACGGTGGTGAGCAGGTCGTCGACCTGCGTCACGACATTGTTCAAATCCCGCCGCAGGCGGGCTTCACGCAGAGAACTCATCATGGATGCGGTCCTTTCGCAGTTGAGGTCGAGCCGCCTTCAGCGTCAGCGGCGCGGCTCATGCAGCCCATCGAGGTGTCAGCCTGCCGTGCTCTTCAGCCGGATGTCGTTCTTGACCGACTTCACACCCTTGATGCCGCGGGCGATTTCGGCGGCCCGCTGCATCTCGGTCGTGTTATTGGCAAAACCGCTGAGCTGCACGACGCCCTTGTACGTTTCGACGCTGATGCCAAGGGCGCTGACCTGCGGATCCTCGACGAACGCAGCCTTCACCTTGGTGGTGATCCAGCTGTCGTCGATCACTTCGCCCGTGCTTTCGCGTGTCGGGGTGCTCGAGCAGCCGGACAGCAAAACGCCGCCGCCGAGCGCGGCGCACAGGACGGTGAGGGTCATCGCGGATTTCAGCTTCATGGTTTCTCCTTTGAGCAGCGGGTGCATCGCGTGAACGGATGCGACATCAAGGCGCGCGCCCCATGCTTGAGCAAGGCGGTCTGCCCTGTTCGCACTGTAGGAATTCCACGTCGCCGGGTCTGTCGGCTGGCCCTGATACGCCGGGTGAGTGCTGCTGAGCGCGATGTAGGGCGGCCCTGACAGAGGCAGCGGGGTTGCTGGCTCTCAGGAGGGGCGACGGGGCCGCCGTTCAGCCGCGGCATTGAGCATCGCGTGAAGCGCGATGGCGGGCTAGAGACTGCGCGTGCGCCATACCAGCCAGCCATTGGCGAGCCCGAGCGGAAACGCCACGAGGAACTGATGCACATTGCCATGCGCGAGACCGAACAGCAATGCGGACGCGAACAAGGACACGGCAGGCCGGTAACGGCGAAGAAATCCCTGCAGGATCAACCCACGAAAGAGCAGTTCAGCAAAGGAGCGATTCCCATCATTCTTTATGCAGAGGACTGCAGCACCCGCAGAATCTCGCGTCCGTACGCCTCCAGCTTCTTTGCGCCCACGCCCCCGACATGCGAGAGCGCTTCGAGGGAGTCGGGACAATCGCGTGCCATCTCCGCCAGAGTGGCGTCGTGGAACACGATATAGGCGGGCAGGTTGTGCTCGCGGGCCACTTCGGCACGCCATGCCTTGAGGGCGGCGAAGCGGGCTTGGGCGATGGCATCGAGGGCCGCCGTCGCTGCCGGCTCGCCGACCTCACGGCGACCGGCGCGGCGTGCCGTCCTGTTCGATTCCCGCGCCTCGCGCTCGCGCAGCACGATCGGCACCTCGCCCTTCAACACCCCGCGTGCGCTTTCGGTGAGCTCCAGCGTATTGAACTCGCCCTCCGCGCGGACATGGCCGAGGGCGACGAGCTGGCGCAGCACCCCGCGCCATTGCGCTTCGGAGAGGTCTGAACCGATGCCGAAGGTGGTGAGGCGGTCATGCCGGTATTGCTCGACCTTGTCGCTGCGCTTGCCGCGCAGCACGTCGAGCAAGTGCCCGGCGCCGAAGGCGCGTGGGGCGAAGCCCGAGCCGCCGTGTTGCCGAAAGCGATAGATGCACGAGAGTGCCTTGCGCGCCGCCTCGGTCGCGTCCCAGGTGCGGGGGGGATGAATGCAGTTGTCGCAATTACCGCAGGCGGTGGATGACTCACCGAAATAGGCGAGCAGTCGCGCGCGGCGGCAGTCGTGCGCCTCGGCCAGCGCGAGCAGGGCTTCGAGCTTGCTGCGCTGGATGCGCTTGAAGTCCTCGGTCGCGGGGCTTTCGTCGATCATGCGGCGTTGGTTCACCACATCGGCCAGGCCATAGGTCATCCAGACTTCGGCCGGTTCCCCGTCGCGGCCGGCACGACCCGTTTCCTGGTAATAGCTTTCGATGTTCTTCGGCAGATCGAGGTGTGCGACGAAGCGCACGTCGGGTTTGTCGATTCCCATGCCGAAGGCGATGGTGGCCACCATGACACGGCCTTCCTCGCGCAGGAACCGATCCTGGTGATGCCGACGCGCATCGGCTTCTATCCCGGCGTGATAGGGCAGCGCGGCGATGCCCTCGGTGTTCAGCCAATCCGCCGTCTCGTCGACCTTCTTGCGACTGCCGCAATACACGATGCCGGCTTCGCCGTCGTGCTCGTCACGGATGAATCGCATCAGCTGCGTGCGAGGGTTGTCTTTCTCGACGATGTTGTAGCGGATGTTCGGGCGGTCGAAGCTGCTGATGAAGACGCGGGCGTCCTGCAGCTGCAGCCGTTCGATCATGTCGGCGCGCGTGAGGTCGTCGGCCGTGGCGGTGAGCGCGATGCGCGGCACGCCGGGATAGCGCTCGTGGAAGACGGCGAGCGCCCGGTACTCCGGGCGGAAGTCGTGGCCCCACTGGCTCACGCAGTGCGCCTCGTCGATCGCGAGCATGGCGATCCGCGCGCGCCCGAGCAGCCGCTTGAAGCCGTCCTGCACCGCGCGCTCCGGCGAGACGTAGACCAG
>DASTGE010000073.1:0-3206 GCA_035719405.1 Burkholderiaceae bacterium | reverse complement strand
ACGTGATGCGACGCGTTCAACGCATGGCAGACGAGCACGGCGTTGCTCTTGTCGGCATTGAGGATTCCGTAGGTTTCGTACACCAGCGTGTAGTCGCAAAGGCGCGCGCCGCTGCGAAGGGGCAGCGGCTCGCTGAATGACATCGATTGCGGCGTGACGTGTCCGACCGACGAAGACATAAGCCTCGAAAACAGAAACACCCGGCTCGCGCAATCGAGACCGGGTGTTGCCGTGCCTCTTTAGCGGTATTTCTTGAGCGCCCGCAAGCCGGGACAAATCGGCGCTTGGGTCAGAGTTTAGCAATGCCAGCGGGACGCGGAAGTGTCGACTCAATCCAATGTCTGCCTGAAGCGATTCAGACCGATCGCCAGCACCACCGCGGTGAACACCAGCAGCGGCCATACGTGAGCCCACATCTCGATCGGCCCGTTGCCCTTGAGCAGCACGCCGCGGATCAGGCGCAGGAAGTGCGTCAGGGGCAACACTTCGCCGATCGCCTGGGCCCAGCGCGGCATGCCGCGGAACGGGAACATGAAGCCCGACAGCAGGATGGACGGCAGGAAAAAGAAGAACGTCATCTGCATCGCCTGCATCTGGCTTTTCGCGATGCTCGAGATGGTGATGCCCACCGTGAGGCTGGCCGCGATGAAGGACAGCGTGCCCAGCAGCAACAGTCCGACGGAACCGGCGAAAGGCACGCCAAACACGTAGCGCGCCGCGAGCAGGATGATCGCGACCTGCACGTAGCCGATCGCAATGTACGGCGCGATCTTGCCGACCATCACCTCCACTGCATGCACAGGAGTGGCCAGCAGGTTTTCCATCGTGCCGCGCTCGACCTCGCGGGTCACGCCAAGGGCAGTCATCATGATCATGGTCATCGTGAGGATCACGCCCATCAGCCCCGGCACGATGTTGTACTGTGTAATGCCTTCGGGGTTGTATCGTCGATGGATGCGCCATTCAAACGGCGCAGGCGCAGGCCCAGACCTCAGTGTCCCGAGCACGCCGATCAGGTCGTTCTGCAGTGCGGTGGAAGCGAGCTGCTGCACGGCGGCGATGGCGTTGCCGGTCGCGGAAGGATCGGTCGCATCGGCTTCCACCAGCAGCGACGGACGCTCGCCGCGCTCGAGTGCACGCGCAAAGCCTGCAGGCACGGTCAACACGAACTGCACCCTCCCCTCGGCCAGAAGCCGCTCGCTCTCGTGCTCGTCGCTGTCGGCCCGCACCATTTCGAAGTACCCCGAGTTCTCCAGCGCACGAACGAGGCTTCGCGTATAGATGGTGTGCTCCTGTGCAATCACGGCGGTAGGCAGGTGCTTGGGATCGGCGTTGATCGCGAAGCCGAACAGCGTCATCTGGATGATCGGGATTCCGACCATCATGGCGAAGGTGAGGCGGTCGCGCCGGAGCTGAATCAACTCCTTGAGCATGATCGCGAACAGGCGTCTGAAGCTGAAGCTGCGATGCACGGATCTGATCGGCTCAAGCCATGTTGTCCGCCGCGCGCGCGCCGAGATGGATGAACACCTCCTCGAGCGAAGGCGCGGTGCGCTCCAGGCGCAGTCCCTCGCGCGTCAGCCACGGCGCGAGTTCGCGCTCCAGCGCCTTCGCGTCCTCGCCGCTCAAGCGCAATACGTTGCCCAGCTGCGTGACGGTACTCACCGCGTCGAGGCGCTCGAACTCCGGCGCGAACGTCGTCGCCCCTTCACCGCTCACCATCCACGCAACCAATCCGCTGGTGCGAACCAGTTCCTCCAGCGTCCCGTGCCCCAGAAGCTTGCCGTAAGCGATATAGCCCAGGCGGTGGCACCGCTCGGCCTCGTCCATGTAATGCGTCGACACCAGCACTGTGATGCCGCGGGCGGCCAGTGCATGGATCTCATTCCAGAAGTCGCGACGCGCACCGGGATCGACGCCGGCCGTCGGCTCGTCGAGCAGAAGCAACTCAGGCTCGTGCAGCATGCAGGCGGCCAACGCCAGTCGCTGCTTCCATCCCCCTGAAAGCCGGCCGGCAAGCTGGCGCTGACGGGTGGCAAGGCCAAGCCTGCGAAGGGCCCCGTCCACTCGCTCGCGGCGGCGGTCCATTTCGTACACACGGGCAATGAAGTCCAGGTTCTCGCGGATGGACAGATCCTCATAAAGGCCGAAGCGCTGCGTCATGTAGCCGACGCGCCGCTTGATTGCATAGGCCTCGCGCACCACATCGAGTCCGAGCGTGTGGCCCGAACCTTCGTCAGGCGTGAGAAGGCCACACATCATCCGAATCGATGTCGTTTTGCCCGAGCCGTTGGGCCCGAGGAAGCCATAGATTTCACCGCGCTGCACCTGCATCGAGAGGTGGTCGACCACCGTGCGGCCGTCGAAGCGCTTGGTCAGGCCCTGCACATCAATCGCAAATGGACTGCCCGCTGTCATGGCGCGGCCATCCTCTGCACGTCGACCGGCTGGCCCGGATGCAAGCGCACCGCATCCGATGGCGCCGGCCAGGCCTCGACCAGAAACACAAGCCGCGAGCGATTGTCCTGGCTGTAGATCACGGGCGGCGTGTACTCGGCCTGCTGCGCCACATGCCTGACTGTGGCGGACAGCCGCTGCCCGCAACCGTCGCAACCGACGCTCACCGTCGTGCCGACGGGAAACTGTGACAGCCGTGCCTCGGGCACGAAGAAGCGGAGCTTGACTGCGCCCGGTTCAAGCAGGTTGACAACCGGCGCCCCTGCTGCAACCCACTCGCCAGGCCGATACAACGTATCTTCGACGCGCGCGGCCGCCGGCGCTTGCACTGAACGCTGCTGCAGGCGCCACCGGTTCTGCGCCACGACCTGCGCAGCTGCCCGGGTGTCGACACCGGCGGCGGTCTGTGCATCGGCGCGGGCTCCCAGGCGCGCGACGCGAAGCTCGGCCTCGAGCTGACGCACCCGTGCGGCATCGGCGTCACGGCGGGCGACCAGGGCATCGAGATTCGCGCCAGAAATAAAGCCTTGTGTGGCGAGCCCCCGCTGCCGGGCAAGGTCGCTGGCGCTTTGCTTGAGCGCGGCCTGTGCTGCAAGCAATGCCGCGCGTGCGGCTGCGAGCTCGTCGGGTCGCTGACCCTTGCGCAGGTCGCGCTGCACAGCCGCCGCACGCTCTTCTCGCGCCTGCGCCTCGCCCAGTGCCTCGCTCTCGAAGTCCTGCTCCAGGGTGAACAGCGCGGTGCCCGGCTC
>DASTGE010000072.1:0-6994 GCA_035719405.1 Burkholderiaceae bacterium | reverse complement strand
TCGTGATGCGCCCATGCTCTCAGGTCACTGGCTCATGGGATGAGCCTCTCCTATGAGGGCTGAACCATCTTGCTGATCAGGAGAACCCAAATGGCAGAGAACAAATCAGCGAGCGCGGAGTCGTGATCTATTGAAATTAATTCCAATTCAAATTTCGTGGCCAAGGTCAGGCGCATTCAAATGCGGAGGCTGTGCGTGAAGTACCGTTATTGATGGAGAAGATCCAGAGACAAATCGTGGGCGGCGGGCGTCAACACACGTTTGCGTTTGCGCAAGCCCGGCTGGCGGCCGCGCCGCGGGCCAACGGTGCGCGGCTGCGCAGGCGTGACGGGAGGTCAAGACAGCAATCGCACAAAGCGAAGCGCATCGCCGCTCGATGCCTTGCTGTCAAGCGTCATACCCTCGGCCTGCGCCAGCTGTCGCATCGACTCGTTCTCGGGCAGGACATCGCATACCAGCTGCTGCGTACCCTTCGCGCGGAGATAGTCGATCATCTTGTGCAGCAGCATTCTGCCGAGCCCACGTTGCTTCAGGTCGGAGCGGACGATGATCGCGAATTCGGCCTCGATGTTGTCCGGGTCGGTCACGGCGCGCACCACGCCCAACGTCTCCTCGCCGCGTTCCTCAGTTGTGCGCACGGCGATGAACGCCATCTCACGCGCATAGTCGATCTGCGTCAGGCGGGCCAGCTCGCTCTTTGGCAGTTCACGTCTGGCACTGAAGAAGCGCAGTCTCAAATCCTGAGGCGCCAGTTGCTCGACGAAGGCCTGATGTTGTGGCCCGTCTTCGGGCCGGATCGGACGCAGCTCGATCCTCTCGCCCCGCCACTGCACCGTCTCGGCCAGCTCCGCCGGGTAGGGCGTAATCGAGAAACGCGGGGCCCCCGCACCGCCTTTTCGTGCGACGCGCACGCGAGCGTCGAGTGCAATCACGCCCTGCGCATCGGCGAGAAGCGGGTTGATGTCGAGCTCCACCAGCTCGGGGATGTCGGCCAGCATTTGCGAAAGCGCGATGAGGGCGTCGCACACCGCTTCGATCCGCGCTGGCGGATGATCCCGGTAGCCCGCCAGCAGCTTCGACACGCGCGTGCGTGAGACCATCTCGCGCGCCAGCACTCGGTTCAGCGGCGGCAGACCGACGGCCCGGTCCCCGATCACCTCCACGGCCGTGCCACCCTGACCGAACAGCAGGACCGGGCCGAACAACGGATCGATGCTCGCTCCTGCAATCAGCTCCTGCGCATGTGGTCGCCTGATCATGGCCTGCACCGTGAAGCCATCGAGCCTGGCCTCAGGGTGGCGCTCCCGGACGCGCGCGAGCATGGCATCGGCGGCACGGCGCAAGGCCGGCTCGTCCGCCAGGTCGAGCATCACGCCGCCCACGTCGGACTTGTGCGTGATGTCGCGCGAGAGGATTTTCAAGGCGACGGGATAGCCGATCCTGCGCGCTGCCTCTGCCGCTTCATCGGCTCCCGCTTTCGTCGCGAGCGTCGGTACCGTGGGCACGCCGTAAGCCTGCAGCAATCGCTTGGACTCCAGTTCATTGAGCAGGTCGCGGCCCTCTGCCAGCGCGCCCTCGACGATGGCGCGAGCTGCCTCGATCACTGGCGGCCCGTTCTCGCTGGCCGTGGGGGTTTCAAGCAGGAGTTCCTGATTGCGCCGATAGGTCTGCAGCATGGCGAAGGCATTCACGGCCTCCTCGGGCGTCGCGTAATCGGCCGCGCCCGCTTCCTCGAAAATGTGGCGCGCATCAGCCACGGCCGCATCCCCCAGCCAGCACGCCATCACCCGGCCCGCGGCCTGACGCACCAGTGGCGCGCACGCTCGCGCGATGTCGTCGCTACGGACAATCGCCGTCGGTGCGTGGATGAAAAGCACGGCGTTGCCTCGCTCGGCCAGCAGTGCCTGGAGCGTGTCGGTGTAGCGCGTGACCGGCGCATCGCCGATGATGTCAATCGGATTGGCGTGCGACCAGGTGGCGGGCAGCGCGGCATCGAGGCGCTCGCGCAATCCTGCATCGAGATCGGGCAGGGCGACGCCGGCCAATGCCGCCGCATCGGCCGCCATTACACCCGCGCCGCCGCCGTTGGTCATCAGCATGAGCCCCTTGTCGCGGTTGTTGCCGAAGCGCGCCAGTGTCTCGGCCGCAATGAACAACTCCTGCAGCGTTTGCACGCGCAGCATGCCTGCGCGCCGGATGGCCGCATCGAACACGATGTCCGAACCCGCGAGCGCGCCGGTGTGGGAAGTCGCGGCGCGCACGCCCTGGCCCGCGCGCCCGGCCTTCACCACGATCACCGGCTTGTTGCGGGCGGCAGCACGGGCGGCCGACATGAACTTGCGCGGCGCCTCGATCGACTCGATGTAAAGCAGGATGGCCCTCGTCTGCGCGTCGCTGGCGAGGTAATCGAGCAGGTCGCCGAAGTCCACGTCCGCGCGCTCACCGAGCGAGACCATGTGCGAGAAGCCGATTCGCCGCGACTTGGCCCAGTCGAGCACCGCGGTGACCAGCGCGCCGGACTGCGACACGAAGGCCAGTCCTCCCGGCAGCGCATCGGTGTGGGCGAATGTGGCGTTCAGGCCCAGGTGCGGGTTGAGCAACCCGATGCAATTGGGGCCGAGCACGCGCAGTAGGTGCGGGCGGGCCGAGTCGAGCATGGCCTGCTTCTGGGATGCGCTGAGGCCCGCCGTCATCACAATGACGGCGCGCGTGCCCATGCGACCCAGTTCGTCGACCAGTCCGGGCAGCGTCTGCGGCGGCGTGCACAGCACCGCGAGGTCGGGCGGCTGGGGCAGGTCCGAGGGGCGCGGGTAGACGCGTTCGCCGTCCAGCGTCTCATGGCGGAGGTTGACCGCGTAGATGGGGCCTGCAAAGCGCCCCGCACGCAGGTTGCGCCAGACGGTGGCGCCCACGCTGGAAGGCCGGTCCGACGCGCCCACGAGGGCGACGGAGGCGGGCTGCAGCAGCCGGTCGAGATGGCGCACGCTCATGACAGCCCCCACCGTTTGAGCGCTCGCAGGCGGGATTCTTCTTTCGTGACGAGAGACATGAGATCAGGCCCAGGGGCCGCATGCTAAGGATTGGGGCAAGCGTATAGGCCCCTTCGTGCAAGGCGCTTGACGGCTGTCAATCCAACCTTTCCATCGGTGTTTTTGCTGCGGTGGGCGAGGAGTTGTGAGCCTTGAGTAAGAGCGGCTAACAAAACGGGTCAAGGCTGCGTAAACATATGACGCAACAGGCCTGAATCACGCCGGCCACGTTCGCGGTCACGCGTTGTGTCAGCGGTCTCGTCATGCTCGGGCAGGTGGGCATCCAGAGAATGCGCCAACTTCAGGCAAACGCGACGGCTTCACAATGGTCAAGGAAACCACTCCCTCCTTATTGCCGCCGCCCGAAGGGATTCGATAACCTCGTGTAGACCGAGTCCTTTGACAGCAGCGCAAACACGCATCGCAGCGATGCGCTGCCTGATCGCGGCGACAGACAGAATCCTGCGCACTCTCGCCGACAGGAAGCTCGTCCGCAGCCACCCGATCCTCAAATGGCGCAGAATATCAACTCAGTCGACTGAGGCGCTCGTTTGCTCATCCATCCCAAGGGCTAGCCACCATGCATGCGTTCCTAAGCCGCAATCGTGACGAACTGATAGCACGCTGCGAGGCGAAAGTCGCTGAGCGTCCGCGGCGAGCGGCCACTCCCGAGCAACTGAAAAACGGCAGTCCGCTCTTTCTGGAGCAATTGACCAAGACGCTGCAAGCGGAGAAGGAGGGTCATCCGGGGGATAGCTTGAGGATTTCCGGCGCGTCAGGCGGCAGCTTGAGTGCCCTGTCGGAAATCGGTGTCACGGCCACCGCGCACGGAAAGAAATTGCTGGAGCTCGGGTACACGGTGGATCAGGTCGTCCATGACCACGGTGATTTGTGCCAGGCGATCACCGACCTGGCTGTGGAACGGGATGCGCCATTCAGCGTGGACGAGTTCAGGACGCTTAACCGCTGCCTGGACAACGCCATCGCGGAGGCAGTCACCGAGTTCAGTGCCCAGCGCGATGCGGCCATGTCCCGCCGTTCTTCAGACGAAGCCAACGAGCGGATCGGTTTCCTCGTGCACGAACTGCGCAACTCATTGCACACCGCGACAATGGCGCTAACCGCCTTGGAAACCGGTCAGCTGCCGATTTCGGGGGCGACCGGCGGAGTGTTGCGGCGCAGCCTGGTCGCACTTACGGCGCTCGTCAACCGTTCCCTCGAAGAGGTGCGGATTGCTGCGCAACCCCAGTTGAACCGCAAAGTGTTCCCGCTTGCGCCCCCTTCATCGCCGATGCCGGAAACGCGGCACTTCTTGAGGCCAATGCGCGTGGTTGTCCCTTTACGGTGAGTAACGTGGATCCGCAGATCGAAGTCGAGGGACACCGCGAGGTTCTTCTGGGCGCGCTGGACAACCTGCTCCAGAACGCCTTCAAGTTCACACATCCGCATACGGAGGTCTCGCTCCGCGCCTATGCCAGCGACGCCGGCTCGGTGCTCATCGACGTGGAGGATCACTGCGGAGGACTCGCGCCGGGTGCCGCCGATATCATGTTCAGGGCATTCACGCGGCAGCACGAGGACAAGAGCGGCCTGGGACTTGGGCTCTCCATTGCAAGGCAGAACGTGGAAGCCGATGGAGGAGCCCTGACCGTACGAAACGTGCCAGGGACGGGATGCGTCTTCACCATTCATCTTCCCCGACATGCATAGCAAGCCAGAAGCTATCGCCAATCCCAGGTTGCGGGTACAGGAGGCGTGGTGTTCATCGTGGTTCTCCTGGCATTTGGGACACTGCTGGGCCGGCGCATCACTGCTCAACCTGGGTCCGGTGTAAGCCTCGCCGGTGTTTCGCGCAACATGCTCTCGAGTTGGCGCTCCAACGATTCGACGTTGCAGAAAGCCTCAAGGTACCTCTCCTGCGGACCGCTGGCCCGCCAGGCTTCCGTGTCGGATTCACCCCGTGCGATGCGCGCCTTGAGCGCCGCAAGATCCTGCTCGTTCCTCATCGAGGGCCTTTCAAAGTTCATCGCCACGATGCGCTTCGCGGCGGCGAGCGTCTGTACGCCGGCGCACGCAAGCGGATCCCTCCGGGGCCGGTCGGGCCTCTCGGTCGGGCCTCTGACAGGCGCCGACGCCGGCGACCGAAAGCGTTGCCTCAGTGCAAGCCCGTCTGGAACCAGTCTGACTCGTGCGCGGCGTCGCGCGCGCTGCGCAGGGAGTGGATTTCCACAGCTTGTGCCAAGCGAACCTGATCGTTATCGCTGCTCTCCAGGAGCAAGGGGATAATCAATCGATCCTCCAACTCGACCTGACTCATCAGCTCGTTCTCGAACGTCTGGAAGCAACTGTTGAACAAGGGATTGCCGACGTCGACGTGATGATTCACCGCCGCCTGCAGCGCTCGTTCCGCCCTTGACAGGTGCTCCAGAACCACTGCGCGCGAAGCCGATCGATGGGACACAATTGATGGCATGATGATCGATCGCAGGCAGGCGATATGCGTGGCTGTCAGGATCGCGATGTCCGAGAATCGCTCGCGTCGCTCCGCAGGGGTTGCGGAAGCGCGAACATCGCCGCAAAGAGCAACCATGTCGTAGTGCCTTTGGCGAAGCTGCTCAGATGCCGTCGCGCTGCTGTTCATGGTCGACTCCTTTCTCGCCAGTGAGCATCGAGCAAGAGGAGATCGATGTCTGTTCGCTGGCGAACACATCGCGCGGCGCGTTGTCAGCAGTTGCGTCATTCCCGCGCAGGCGGGCACCCAGGAAGTGCTAAGGAGAATGGCACTTACTTTGGCCGCCAGTCGTGGCCGTGCTTGCGAACGTTCTGACGTGCATGAGCACGAGGGACCTTCAGCCATGGGTAGGCTTTGGGTCGCCGTTTTCGCATTCGTGGCTCAATACGTCCTGGCCGACGGCCGACCTTTCCTTGAGCAATTGACGAGAACAGCCGCTGGCGCTCGTGGGTGGCGTCAAGCCCTCGGGCTACCCACTCGGTCCAAATTTGGACGGTGTGCTTGAAGCTCAGATTGCGCGGGTCTACTTGGGCATGGCAGGCGGCCTGCGCCATCAGCAGCCGGATGACGTTGTAGGCCAGTGAGTGGACCCACAGCTGCTTTTCGTTCATCTGCGGGGTCTGGCAACGCAGAACATCCATGCCCGTGGTGGTCTTGAGGTTGCGCAAATCCAGCTCGGCATTCCAGCGACTGGCGTACAGGCCTGAGAGATCGGCCTTGCTGACGTATCGATGATCGAGCAACGTGGTGACCAGCACTTGGTGTCCGACCTTGACTTCACGCACTGTGAGTTCGTCGGGGGTCTGCGCATATTCCTCCGGCGTCATCCACTCAGGACGGCTTGCCGGCTTGGGCCAGCGCACGATGTGATCTCGCGTACCCAGAGATTTTCCGCGCCGGAAGTCGGTGATTCTCGATCCGTTCTGCTTAAACACCACGTCCACGCCTCGAGCCTGCAACTGGGCGATCAGAAAGTAGTTGCAGTACAGGGCATCGGCCAGCATCACATCGCCGCAAACAAAGCCGTCGAGCAGGTGGCGCACCAGACCGAGCTCTCCGCTGCCTTTGCCGCGATGCGGGCCAATCGCCGCATCCGACGCCGCGCCGGTGGCCAAGCAAATCACCATGACCAGTCGAGCCAGCGGGAAACCAACGCCAGCGGCCTGGGTGCTGGGCTGGGGATACACCGCTTGGTTCTCCGGCGTATCGGGCATCGATATTCCGGTGCCGTCCACCAGCTTGACCCGACGGCCTCGCCACAGCCATTGCGGCTTAGCCTTTTCGCTCGTAATCGTTTAGTCCCCCGACGCATTCATGAGGTCAGTGCGAGGTTTGCCGAAGCACAGTGGGAGGGGATGCAAGGCAAGGTGGGGCAGTCAAGCCACAGCGGGCGGCATGAATGGCGCGTGCGAGCAGGTCGGTAGCGCGGGCGCCACGAAGGCGGCAAGTGTCG
>DASTGE010000071.1:0-19650 GCA_035719405.1 Burkholderiaceae bacterium | reverse complement strand
CAGCAAGGCGGCCAGTACGGCGGTGGATACGGCAGCCAATACGGCTTCAGCCCCCAGGGTAGTCAAGGCGGCATGGGCGGCCAGGGCGGCTACGGGGGAAGCCAGAGCGGCTATGGCCAGAGCGGCGGCAGCCAAGGCTATGGTGGGCAAGGCTACGGAAGCCAGGGTGGCTATGGCGGCCAAAGCAGCTACGGCGGCAGCCAGGGCGGCTATGGCGGTTCGGGCGGAAGCCTGAGCGGCTATGGCAGTGGCGGGTCGCAAGGCGGCGTGCAACACACTTACGGTGGCGGCTCGTACGGCAGCAGCACCCAGGGTTCGGGCGGTCAGAGCTATGGCAGTCCGCAAGGGGGCTTCGGGTCGCAGAGCTTCGGCGGCCAGCACTTGGGCGTCGGCTCGCAGCAGGGCTACGGCTCGCAGGGCTGGGGCAGCAGCCAGCAAAGCGGCCATCACGACCCTGAGTACCATCAGTGGCGCACCGAACAGCTCCGCAGCCTGGATGACGACTACGACAACTGGCGCAAGGAACGCTACAAGAAGTTTTCTGACGAGTTCAGCGAATGGCGCCGCAGCCGGCTGGGCTCCCAGTCCGGCTCGCCGGGCAGCAGCCAGGGCCTGGGCAACCAGAGCGTGAGCGGCGCGGGCTCCAGCAGCTATGGCGGCGGCAGCGGCACCTACGGCGGCAGCAGCAGTGGTACCGGCGGCACGAGCATCGGCTCCGGCACGGGCGGCACAACGGGCATGAGTTCTTCGGGCTCGGGCAGCAGTGGCGGCGGCCAGACATCGTTCACGAGCGGCTCCGAGCATGGCAGCTCCTCGTCGGGCATCAGCGGTACTTCACCCTCCGGCTCCACCGGCGGCTCTTCGTCGTCGAAGAGCGGCAAGTCGAGCTGAGGATGGAAGAAGCCGGGCGGGGCTGGGGGCCCTGCCCGTTCGACTTGCTTGTATGGGAACTTCAGCCGGCCTTCGGGCCGGCTTTTTTTTGTTTCACCCCGGTTCAACACTGCGCCTGTTCACGGGGCTCGCCGGGGGACACCCGCGGTATCAGCGTGCGGACGTGTGGCGCATTGATTGGCAAGTGCGTCAAGCACGTCGACCATTTTTCTCCGCGTTGCGCCATTCGAATCTGAGAAGGCTTGTCGGCACCTAAAAAAGGCGCTTCGCATGCCCGCACAAGAGTTCGCGGAGACGGCAAAAGGAGCAATTCCGGTACGTTCCAATAAGCGGCGACCATTTTTTTTGAGGCCTTTCAATATGTCATCTTCTGGTTCAAGAATCGGTACCACACGAGCACGGACCCCGAGCGTCAGCGGCGCAACATTCTCCCGAGCGTCGGGCAATCTGGGCGGTGGCAACCGGCAGCCATCGCTGGCCAGCACATCCCGTGCCTCGACACTTGCTAGCTCATTGCCGTCGCGCCAGTCTTCGAGGCCGGTTTCAGCCGGCTCGCAAAGTCGCGGGCTCGCAGGCAACTCGTCGCGATACGCGCCTGCATCGTCGTCACTCATGCCTTCGCAAAATAGCGGGTCTGACTCACCGGCTCAGGCCAGCGCAAGCGCTGAACGCACCCAGGCTGCATCGCGCTATGAATCTACTCCGTCCTCATTTATAGACCAGTACTGGCAACCTTCGGAGGGCCCTTTGTACGGGGATCCTGGCTATGGTGAGTGGAACGGGGAAACTGCCGATACACCGTATGGGGCCCCCGTACAGGCCTCGGCGGCAGAGGCAGCGCCGAGCTCAATTCATCCAAGGCGGGTTGAAGGTTCCACGTACTGGACGCCTGACTTTCCCGACGCACCACCGCCAAGCTCTCAAAGCGTTCATTCCAACAACTCTGGAGAGCAATTTCATGATGCAGCCTCCTCCCTGTCCGGTTCAAGCGTTCGGCCCAGTCGAACTCCATCGGGGTCTCGCCATGCACCGAGGGGATACACGCCCAATTCCAATGCCTCTGGTTCGGCAACAGCGCCAGTCCGATATTCTCAGACCCCTGAATTCGTCGAACCGGAAGAGCAATTTCATGATGCTCGGGAACAGTTCTCAGACGGCAGCAGCGGGAGGCGGAGCCGAAGGCGGGCTGGCGAACACGGGAGTGGCAATTCCGACTTGACAAGTCGGTCGTCATCGGGCGGGGCTGCAGCCGAAAACTTGGCAAGACAGCTTGGCGGGCTGCACCTACTCGACGATTCCAGCGATCAACCGTTGGTCAGGGGGGAATTGCGTCCTGTTTCCGGGCAGAGCCTAGGCTTGGTCGAACCCGACGATCCCGCTCTGCTAGCACGGCTTTCGGCGCTCAGAGATTTTTCCCAACCGTCGGCCAGCGCCGTTCCCGATCAGCCAACGGCCAATCCCGTTTCAACTGCAGAGGAGCTGAGGGATCAGTTTGCAAGGATCAGATCATCCCTCCACGGTGACGCACAAACCAGCGCCAGCTCGCATGACCGCTCCCGCCAGGATGAGCTGACGGAACGGTACATAAGAGTAAAGCTTAGAGCAGAGCAAGAGTCGGCTGCCAATAATCCATACAGTTCGCCGATCCCCAGTTCACAGATACCCGAGATCCCCAGTTCAGAGACAGCCGGATCCCAACGAAACGCACGTTCGCGAGACGCCGGTTCGGCCATCGCCGATCCGCAGCAAAGGTCGGCTGAGGATATACCTCGGTACGACCCCCGGATGAGTTACACGCAGTACTATGAAGAAGTGGTGATGCCGCACTACAGAAGAGAGAACGAAAGTCAGGAGGCCCGGGAGAACCCGTCGACGTCATATTCCGCCAGCAGGCCGGGCCCTCCGTCGCCACCCAAGCACCGTATCACCAACTACAACCCGGAGACCGGAGCAAGAGAGTACGAGTACGTCTACGACCACATGGATCCCGCCCTGCGCGCGTTGGAGTTCACCCCAATGGAACTCGAGAGGGCCGGAAAAATCATGGATAAGCGAGAGAAGCGGCGCAAAAGCCTGGCCGGTCGCGTTACGCGAGGGTTCGATCGCTTCAAATCGAAGGCCAGGAACATCTTTCACGATTCGGATTCGGATTGAACCTCCACCCGCAATGGCTGATCAATCAAGCGGTGGTGCAACACGAACGCGTGCAACCACCGTCAGGCGAGAAATCACGAGTGACGTCTGCGCTTTTCGACGGCAGGCAGCTTCATCATCTGCCGATACTTGGTCACCGTGCGGCGCGCGACGGACAATCCCTGCCTCGCCAACTGCCGCGCGATTTGAGCGTCCGATAGCGGGTCGGCCGCATTCTCCGCCTCGATCATGTCGCGGATCATGCCGCGTATCGCTGTCGCCGACGCTGCGCCTCCACTGGGAGTTGGCAACGCCCGCGAGAAGAAGTATTTCAGCTCGAACACACCGGAGGGCGTTGCCATGTACTTGTTATTGGTCACCCGGCAGACGGTCGACTCGTGCAGGCCGAGTTCCTCGGCAATCTCACGCAGGCCCAAGGGCTTCATCGCCAGCGGTCCATACTCGAAGAAGTGACACTGCCTGCGCACGATGGCCTCGGCAACGTCGAGGATCGTCGAGAAGCGTTGCTCCACGTTGCGCACCGTCCATCGCGCTTCACGAAGGTGAGCGGCCAACTCGGCGTGTCCCGACTCCCTGTGCTGCTGGAACAGTTCCGCATACATCTGGTTCAGCCGCACCTTGGGCACCACGTCAGGATTGAGCATGGTGATCCATTGGTTGTTCTTGCCCTTGCGCACGATCACGTCGGGCGTCACGTACTGAACGTTGGCGGCACCGAAACGCCACCCGGGGCGCGGATCCAGATGTCGGATGCGCTCGCACACCGCCTCGATCTTGGCCGGAGTGCGGTCAAGGGCACGGGCCAGATGGGGGATGTCGCGCATCGCGAGCCGGTCGAGGTGGCCGGTGACGATTTTCTGGGCCAGATCACGCTCGGCCTCGTCCTCGATCGAGCGCAATTGCAGCAGAAGGCATTCGCGCACATCACGGGCTGCCACGCCACTGGGGTCGAGCGACTGCACAAGCTTCAGCGCCACAGTCATCTCGTCGATGTCTGCCGGTGGCTGCAACTCCGACATCTGCAGCACTTCGTCGAGGCTCACTCGCAGATAGCCGTCATCGTCGAGCGATTCAATGATCAGCGCCGTGAGCATGTGGTCGCGCTCGGACAGGGGCATCACGTTGATCTGGCTGTGGAGATGGTCGCGCAGCGAGACATCGGCAGCCATCATCTCCACCAGGTCCAGCTCACCATCGGCCCCACCCTGCCGGCCTCCGGTTCCCACCGTCGCGGTCCATCCCTCGCGCTCCCAGGAAGGCTCGCTCGCTTGGGTGGAATCAGCCGGCACGTCGGGCGTGGTCTCCCATGAGGATGCACTGTCCACAGGCGCCATGTCTTCCGAGTTCTTCACCGCGGGAATCGTGGTATCACCGTCTTCCTCGAGGAACGGATTGCTGTCCAGCGCCTGCTGGACTTCCTGTGCGAAATCGAGTGACGACAGTTGAAGCAGGCGTACGGCCTGCTGCAGTCTTGGCGTGAGCGTCTGGTGCTGTCGGTGCTCGAGCCGCAGGGCAGGATGGTTCAAAGACATCGGAACTCCCAACAACAAGTTGGGAGAGATAACGCAACTCACATGCCGGCGTGAATCCGGCACACTCCGACGCCGCCCAAGTTGTTACCAAAACGACGAATTGCTACTCTTTGCGTCGCTTTATGGGTGCGCTTTCATGTCTACACGCCTAGATGCCTTTCGATTCGTCGCATTTAGCGCAAAGGTGGCAACTCGGATTCCCCAAGGAACGCTTCGCGACTGCCTCTCACCGTGTAGCGTGATGCAAGAGCGGGCGCAGAAATTGCCGGTGGTGGGAGGCTGCATTGCGGCAAGAAGTGCTGCAGGTGCGTCAAGGTTGCCCTGAAGAAGGCTTGCGCGAGTTGGGCGCGGTACGGCTCTTACGTTCGCCAGGGCCCGGAACGCCCGCCTCGCCCACGCCGGCTCCAGACTGGTCCGGCACGGCACCCGCCCCACGCTTCTGGCGTTCGTACGCTTCGTTCGTGGCCTGCGCGCGGCTCGTGTCCTGCAGGCCTCTTTGAAGATCCTGCTGGCCCTGCCGGATGATGTCGCGTTGGCTTTCAAGCACCTGGCTGTCGGACGATTCGTCGCGTTCGTGCGGAAGGCGGGGGTCGACGGCCGCCGGGGCATCGACCAACTGATCGTGGCGTCGGCCCGTCATCCCCCGGTGCGACGCCCGAGGCGTATTGCGAGGCATGGCGGTCGCGTCGTCGGCATCAGAGGGGTGGTTGGGCATGGCGTGAGTGCTCCTCTTGCGGATGGTCTTGAGCGGGGGGCAAGGCCTGTGCCGCGCTGAGGGAAAATGGCCAGGGAACAGCGATTGCCAGGAGGTCGGCACCGATCCGACACTTCAAGGAGTTTCAAAGGATGCCGACGCTGAAGGCGATCGCAGACGTGTTCGACCGATCCGAGGAAGTTGCGCTCCCGTGCGCCGCAAGAAGGGCTTCGGCCTTCGGCAGCTGCGCGAGCATTCCTCACCCAGCATCCCCGTTCGAGCACGGCGGGTCCTCGTTGTTCCGCTCATTCTGGATGAGCGGATTCGAAGGCGCGGACCATCGAAATCGCTTCCGCACCGGACTCGACATGATCGGCGCGACGGGACACTCGGACCGCCTGGATCAAGACCTGCGGCGCTGTGCGCGGATGGGCTTGCGAACCGTGCGTGAAAGCGCCGGCTGGCGATTGTCGGAGATTCGGCCAGGCTGCTTCGATCTCACGCGCCCGCTCGCAATCGCTGCGGCGGCGCGGCGCCGG
Source organism: Burkholderiaceae bacterium (assembly GCA_035719405.1). GTDB lineage: Bacteria > Pseudomonadota > Gammaproteobacteria > Burkholderiales > Burkholderiaceae_C > CAMLIZ01. The sequence continues at coordinate 13,840 of DASTGE010000071.1, read as the reverse complement.
GGCGTGCAGGTGCTGTGGAGCCTGATGCACTACGGCCTTCCGGACGACCTCCATCCCTTCCACCCTGACTTCATGCCCCGCTTCGTGGAGTTTGCCGTCGCGGTGGCGAAGGGGTTGAAGCCGTGCGTCGACGATGGGCATCCTGCGGTCTACACCCCGATCAACGAGATCGGCTTTCTCGCGTGGGCCTGGGCTGAGACCGATGACTTCGGCGGACGGTCGCCGTTGCGGCCGTGCGCCGCATCCAGCACGCTCGAAAGCGGCTATGTGCTCAAGCTGAAGCTCGTTGAAGCCGCCCTCGCAGCGTGCAAGGCCATTCGCGAGATCGATCCGCTTGCCCGCTTCATGCATGTGGAGCCCGTCGTGCATGTGGTGCCGCCGCGCGGGCTGCCGGAGTGGGATCCGCTCGCGCGCGAGGTCGCTTCTTATCAGTGGCAGGTATGGGATCTCCTTGCCGGCCTCGACGAACCCCGGCTCGGCGGCGACCCCCAATGGCTGGACATCCTGGGCATCGATCACTACCACAACGGACAATGGGAAGTCGGCACCGAACGCCGGCTCCATTGGGACTTGCAGGACCCTCGCCGCAAGTCATTCGCCTCGCTCGCGCTCGCAACGTGGGAACGATACCGACGGCCGATGATCGTCGCCGAGACGAGCCACGTCGGGCTGTATCGCGAGCGTTGGTTCGAGGGAGCGTTGGTTCGAGGAAATGGCCGCGGAGGCGGAGCGCCTGAGGCACATGGACGTGCCGCTCGAAGGCCTGTGCCTCTACCCCATCGTCGACCGGCCCGACTGGAACGAGCCCGCGCGCTGGCACAACAGTGGCTTGTGGGACGCGGCACCACCCGGCTCCATCCTCGCCCGAGGCGTCGAGCCGGGACGGCTGCTCTGCCGCCCCTACGCGATGGCTCTGCGCCGCTGGCAGCAACGCCTGCCTGAGCGCGCTTGCACACAACACACCAACGAAAGATCGTCGACCATGAACGCGCCCCTGATTGTCTTCTCTCACCTGCGCTGGGATTTCGTCTACCAGAGACCTCAGCATCTGCTGTCGCGCATTGCGCACCGCCACCGGGTGATCTTCATCGAGGAGCCGGTGTTCGAGCAGGGCGAGCCGAGACTGGATTGCCATAATCCTTGCGACAACGTGCTCGTGGTGCGCCCCCGGACCGACGTGCAGGCAGCCGGGTTTCATGATGATCAGCTCACGCTGCTCAAGCCGCTGCTGGGGCAATTGCTTGAGGAGCAAGCGCTGGAGGAATACCTGGCGTGGTTCTACACCCCGATGGCGTTGCCCCTGCTCGCAGAGTTGCAGCCCAAGGCCGTCATCTACGACTGCATGGACGAGCTGGCAGCGTTTCGCGCCGCCCCGCGGCAGATGCGGCAGCGCGAATCGGCCCTGCTCAAGCGGGCCGACCTCGTGCTGTGCGGCGGACCGAGCCTGTACCAGAGCAAGCGAGGACTGAACGACAACGTCCATTGCCTGCCGAGTTGTGTGGACGCGACCCACTATGCCCCGGAGCGCGTGACCGCCAAGTGCGAGCATTACCTCGCAGCAGAGCAGTTGCAGAGCCACATCCTCGCGCCCCGGCTCGGCTACTTCGGCGTGATCGACGAGCGGATCGACATGGAGCTGATCGAACGCATTGCCGACAGCCGCCCGGAGTGGCACATCGTGATGGTCGGGCCGGTGGCGAAGATCGATGCCGAGCAACTGCCACAGCGGCCGAACATCCACTGGCTTGGGCCTCAGCCTTACGCGCGCCTGCCCGCATTGGTCGCGGGATGGGACGTGTGCCTGCTGCCCTTCGCGCTCAACGAGCACACGCGCTTCATCAGCCCGACAAAGACGCTGGAGTACCTGGCTTCGGAAAAGCCGGTGGTGAGCACGCCGATCCACGATGTGGTGAGCATGTACGGCGACTCGATCGCGATCGCTGCCCGATACGACGCATTCATTGACGCCTGTGATGCCGCGATGAAAGAGACGCCGGAGCAACGCGCCGAGCGGCTCGGCCATTCTGCCGCGACCGTCGCGCGCTTCTCATGGGACGAGGCCGTGCGCGAGGTGCTTTCGCTGGTGGCAGAGGCAGTGGAACGTGTCGCGCAGCGGGTGGAGGATGCCGACGAGATCCATGAGGCCGAGAACTCCGCCTCATCGACGAACGTGACGCTGGCCGCGAGCGAGGCAAAGGCAATGGAGGAAGCCGACATGGCACAGGCCGACGCTGCGGCGGCAGCCGGCAGCAGCAATCCGGTGCTGGTCGCTGCAGCCCGGGTCACCGCGGCCTATGCGGCCAAGGCGGCACGGGCCGCACAGGCGTTGCGGTGAGGGGTCGCGTGGCGATGCGACGTCGTTGAGCATTTCCCACCGAGGCCCTTGCGCATGATCATCGATGCCCACCTCCACTGCACCGGCGACGAGCGCACGGAAGATGTTCTTCGATCGCTCGACGAGGCCGGCATCGATGTCGGCGTGCTGCTGGCGCCGTTCCTCAACAACGGCTACTCGATACATGACCCGCAGTCGCTCGACCGCGCGAACGACCACCTGGCCCGACTCGTCCGGGGCCATGAGGACCGGCTGGTGGGCTTCGCGGTGCTCAACCCCGCGCTTCCGGGCGCAGCAGAAGGCTTGAAGCGCGCACTCGATGCCGGGCTCAAGGGCGTGAAGATGGTGCCCAGCGGCTGGTATCCCTACGACGACATCGTGCAGCCGTTCTTCGCGGCGTGCGCGGCTGCACGCCTGCCGCTGCTGTTCCACAGCGGCATCTTCATCGACGGCCGCTCCGGTCGGTTCTGCCGCCCGACCTTCTTTGAAGCACTTCGCGAACATCCGGGAGTCCGCGTCACGCTCGCCCATCTGAGCTGGCCGTGGACCGACGAGGCCATCGCCGTCGGGCTCATCGACCGCATCCATGGCATCGCGCCCGAGAGCGCGATGTTCCGCTTCGATCTGAGCTTCGGTCCGCCGCCGCCCTACCGGCTTGAGGTGCTGCGCATGGCCCTGGAGGTTCTTGGGCCCGGATGCCTGCAGTACGGCAGCGACTGCTTCTTCCCCTGCAGCGGCGCCCACATCGCCGAGCGCAAGGGCTGGCTCGAAGACCTCTTGAGCGAGCTTGAAGTCGATGACGACGCGCGTGACCGCATCTTTGGCCGCACTGCTGCGGCGTGGCTCGGGGTTGCGCATCTGGCCGGGAAAAGCCATCGCACGCCGCGCCTGTTTCCGTTGGTCGACGACGCACATCCGGGCACAGGAGCACGCGCGGACGCGGCCAGGCAAGCCCGGATGAAGCTCTTCTGTTGCTAAACGCCTTCTCGTGCGAGGCCACACACCCATGACCATGAGCAACACCACATTGATCGAAAGCGCGCCCTTGAGCCGGCGCATCCATGTGCTGCAGATCGTGGGCAACTCCATTGTCGGCGGCATGGAGAGCTATGTGCTGCGCCTGGTCCAGCACCTGCCGCAGGAGCGCTTCCAGACCACGGTGCTCTGCCCCTGGGAGAGCCGCTACACCGAACGGCTGCGCGCGGCAGGCGCGGACGTGCTCATCGCCCAGATGCCCGACAACGACCCGGCCTGGGGCTCGATCAGCCTCGCAGCGTCGCTCGTGAAGGCGCGCGGGGTCGATGTGATCCAGTGCCATCTCGGCAATGCGCACATCCTCGCCGGACTGGTGAGCAGGCTCACCGGAGTCCCTGCCGTGTTCACCGCGCACGGGCTTTGGATCGACTCCATCGATATAGAAGTGCACCGCCTTGCCGGCACCCACATCGCCGCGGTCTGCCAGGCCACCTATTACCACGCGCTCAATCTTGGCGTGAAGCCGGACTCGGTGCACCTTATTCCGAACGGCGTCGACACCGACGTCTTCACGCCCCGGCGCGAGCGCGAAGGTGCGATGCGGCGGCACCTGGGCCTGTCCCCGCAGACGCCGTTGGTGGGCTTCATCGGCCGGTTGTCGCCGGAGAAAGGACCGGAGACTTTCCTGCGCTCGATGATGATGCTGCACCAGTCGCTGCCCGAGGCGCATGCGGTCATCGCCGGCGACGGACCCATGCGCGTGCAGGTCGGTCAGTTCATCGAGCGATACCGGATGGAGGACTATGCCCATCTGGCCGGCGTTTACGAAGACATTCCCGGCCTGCTCGGCGAGCTCGACCTGGTCGTGTCCGCCTCGCATTCCGAAGGGCTGCCGCTGGCGCTGATGGAAGCGATGGCTGCGGGAGTGCCGGTGGTGGCCACGCGAGTCGGAGGCATCCCTGACCTCGTGCAGCACGAGATGTCGGGCCTGCTGTGCCGCGACAACGACATCGAAGGCATCGCGGCCGCAGCCCGTCGCCTGCTGCTCGAGCCCGAGACTGCGCGCCGCTTCGGCGACGCCGCGCGCGAGCGTGCGCTGAAGCACTTTCCGCTGTCGGCATCGGTGCAGTCCACGGGCGAGTTGCTGGCCCGTCTCGCCTGGCAACGCAGTTCGACGCGCGAGACCCCGGTGCAGGAGCCGGCGGCCAACGAGGCCATTGCGACCGCACTCATGGGCAAGGTCTCCGCCCGCTCGGCCGTCCGCAGTGCAAAGCCGGTGGGCTGACACGAGTATCACGCCCACGAAGCCGGGCATCGAGGGCGTCACGGAATCCCGGCGAATCGGCGGCCCGGTCTGCGCCAGAATCCTGTGATCATGCACACCGGCCCTCTCGCACCATCCGTCCACGATCACGTCTTTCACAGCGCCAGCGCCGACGCCGAGCGCGGTACCCGTCTTGTGCTGTGGATCACGCTGGTCACGATGGTGATCGAAATCGCGGCCGGCTATGCGTTCAATTCCATGGCCCTGCTGGCCGACGGCTGGCATATGAGCTCCCATGCGGTGGCCATTGGCATGAGCGTCCTCGCCTACACCGCATCACGGCGTTACGCGAGCGACCCTCGCTTCGCTTTCGGCACCTGGAAGATCGAGGTGCTGGGTGGCTATACCAGCGCCTTGCTGCTGCTCGGCGTCGCCGGCGTGATGGTGTGGGGCTCGGTCGAACGGCTGCTCTCGCCGCAGGGCATTCACTATCCCGAAGCCATTTCAGTCGCGGCGCTCGGCCTGATCGTGAACCTCGGTTGTGCGGTGGTGCTCATGCGAGCGGGCGGAGGACATGGACATCATCATCATGGACATGGACACACTCACGCCGACCATCACGGCCACAATCACAATCATCATTCGCATCACGATCACGAGGCCGAATCTCCCACCCACACTCACCACCACCACGCCCACCAGCACGACGACCTCAACCTGAAGTCCGCCTACGTGCACGTGGTGGCCGACGCCGCAACCTCAGTGCTCGCGATCCTCGCGCTGGCGGGCGGGTGGATGGCGGGATGGATATGGCTCGACCCGGCCATGGGACTGGTCGGCGCGGTGCTGGTGGCACGTTGGTCGGTCGGGCTTCTGCGCGAGACGAGTGCGGTGCTGCTCGATCGCGAAATGCACCATCCCATCGTGGCCGAGATCCGTGATGCGATCGAGATGCCCGCCGACCCGCAGCGAACCGAGATCAGCGACCTGCATGTGTGGCGCGTGGGCCCGCGTGCCTACACTTGCGCGCTCACGGTCGTCACCCACGATCCGACCCTCAGCCCTCAACAGCTGCGGGAACGCATCGAGGCACACGAGGAGATCGTCCACTCGACGATCGAAGTGCACGTCTGCCCCGGCTGCGAAGGGTGAGTAGGTGTCAGGTCTGCTGAGAGCAACATGGGGCGCTGAAAGGGGACTGAATGGCCGTCGGCGGAATTCGGCGGTTTGGACACCCCCTATCATCGCGCCGGCACGTCGAGGCGGTTATCGATGTGTGAGGCCTCGGCCGCGTCGACGCTGGCCAACTGCATAAGTAGCTCGACGCCCTGTGTCTGCTGCATCAGCCTTCGATCATAGGCACGCAGCGAATATGGCTGCATTGAGGCCGGATCCTTCCACTGACCCTCGATGGCGAGCGCGAGGGTCTTGGCTGCTTCCGGCATGCCGCTGGGATGCAGCTCGCAAAGCCGTAGCGCAGACCGATACACATCGTCGCGCGCGCGTTGTTCGGGCTTCATGATGAACCGCGCCGCGAAGCTGTGAGTGGGCATTGTGTGCTGCTTCATCTCGTCGAGTTTCTCCCGCAGCCGCTTGCGATCGACGCCTGCGGCCAGCCATTGGTCGAGGCGAGGTTGCAGCCGCCCCAAGAACTCATCGACATCGTTGCACTCGGTCTCAACGAACGACAGGGGATGGAGCCGACCGTCCTCGTAGACTTCCTCGCGGCGATCGAACGCCCCCGACAGTATTCGCTCAGCGCTCGCGCCCGCCGCCACCGCGCCGAGCGAAACGTCGTTCCTGCCGGCCGATCCCGTGGTCTGCGCGACGGTAAGTGTCGGGCCGATGGATGCCCTGACGCCGACGCCGGCCCTTGCGGTGTTTCCGATGATCGACCGCTCCACGCGCATACGCCCGCTCGCATCACGGTAGTGCTTCGTGACATCGCGCTGCGCTTCGACGAACGCCCCGATGCTCGCGTTCGCCTTGAGCATCCAGCTGCTGGCAGAAGCGGCGATGTCGGCGCCTAGGCTGTGGCGGCGCCGGCCGTCGCCGGCCGCACCGATCCGGTTGACGGTGAGTTCCGGGAATTCCTCCAGCAACCGCTTCAGCAGTGGCTGCTCGTCCGCGGCCTGCTCGCCACCTTCGCTGCCGTCGAGCACGCGGTCCACCAGCCTCGAGAACTCCTCGCGCAGCTCGGGCACTGGACGGCCGACACGCGGCAGCCGCAGTGAAATGCCGCGCACGTCGGCCTTATCGATGCCGTAGAGAACTGTGTCGACGTTGACTCCTGCCTTACCCACACACCACAAGTCGGGCCCGACGAACGCGCCGCCACCCACCTGTCCCGCGATCTGGCGTTGGGTGCCCAGTACCATTTCCATGTCGTAAGGCGGCATCGCGATCTCGAACACTGCCTGCCGGCCGCGCTGAAGCCGTGCATCCACCCGCCCTCTGGCGAAGCACGCACTGGCGATTGCGCTGATCGATGCGGTGATCTGCCGCAGGCCAATGCCGGAGATGCCGCCGCTGCTCAAGCGCAGCCGGGAGGATCCCTCGATGTTCGCGATGATGTCCTTCAGAGCGGTGCGAACCGTTTCCCGAGTGACCTTCGGTACTCGCGTGTCGCGCCCGACCGCTTCCTCCTCGGCGCGCGTCAGCCCTTTGGCAACGGCTTCCGCCCAATCTGCCTGCTCGGTCACGCCATGATGTAGAGTGCCGGTGCCGCCGCCTGCCTTGCGCGCCTCCAAGAACCAAGCCGCCAAAATCTTCGCGTCAAAACGTGCTTTGGCCAGCTTGACGAGGTCGGGCTGCTGGACAAGACGCATCGCGAGGTCGGCTGTGGCCTGCGATGTGCCGCTCGAGGTTCCGGCGGACGGCTGCAGCATGCGCGCGACGCGCTTGGCGATATCGCTGCGCGCGTCCTCCGCAAAGCCTTTGCGCTCGAGGGACTGCGGGGCGGGCGTCTGCAGGCAATGCTCGAGAACGGCGGCACGCAGCAAGGCTTCGGGCACTCGGTTACGGCCTGGCGAACGCGCCGTATTCGCGACCTCGATCAGTCGATCCTTCAGAGCCGTGGCCGCCTCCCGCAAGGCGTTCTCGCGTGCAAGCCGATGCCGTGCGATGGCTGGCGCCCTCTCCACCCCTTGTACGCCGTGCCGCAAGGCGCGGAAAGGTGACTTGCCCACGAGCGGGTTGCGTAACCATCGTTTGCGCCCTGACGTCGCGCGCTCGATCCAGCGCCCCATTTTCATGAGCCGCGCATTGATGGCGCAGAAGTGCGAACCCGGCCCGGCGTCGAACAGATCATTGCGAACGGCCGTCAATGCCCATTGGTGCACACGGGCAGCATCCACATCGCCCGCCATCCGTGCCGCTGCGCAAGCGATTGCCTCACCCGGCAACGTCTGCAGGGCCGCGTCGCTTTCGAGAATGTCCATGGGGGTCGCCTGCGCAGCGAAATCGGGCGGCATGGCGGCAGCGGCCTTCAGCAGCAAGGCGAAATCGCGGCGATGCGTCTGGTCGACGGGGAGATCCAGGACAGCCTGCAGCACGTCCATTCCTGAAGGCGTGTCGGCCAGGGCCATGGCGACACGCCAAGCGGCCTGCCTCGCCGCCGCTGACGGCCCCTCCGCACCCCGCGTGGCGGCGTCTTCCCAATCAGCGGCTGCTCCCCAAGACTCATGGGCTGAGGGAGACTGCGGCGGTGTGGCGAAGTCGTCGTCAGAGAGCGATTGCCTTGCCGACGTGAAGACGCGACCACGCCAGGCACTTACGATCTCCCGCTGCGGATCGAGCTCGCGCAGGACATCCAGGGTGTCCCGCGCCAACCTGGCGTCGCCATCCGTCGCAGCGGCAAGCGCCTGCGCAAGCAGCACCCGCGGGGCACCGGGCAGCCCAGGCGTGGGCGGCACGCGCGACAGATCCACACCTTCCAGAGCGGGGATCAAGAGAAGCTTCGCTAGAGACGAGCCCGTGAACAGACATGGGGCCAGTCGTTCGAGGTCCGGTATGTCCTTGAACATGGCGTCGAGCACAGGATGAGCGCTTTGCTCGCTGGCGTCGTGTCTGCGCTCCATGCCCTCGTCGACAGCGGCCGAAGCGACAGGGCTTGAAACAGTCGGGGTACGCGGCGGCATCGCCGATTCCGCCCACGGGCGCCGCCTTGCTTCGTGCGGACGGATAGCGCTGCTGGACAGGGACGGCGTCTGCTGAGACTGCGACAGCGGCCTGTCCACGGTGGTTCGCGCGATGCCAAAACATCGTGCGAACCCGGAGGAAACCTTTTTAGGGATTAGCGACATGGATCTTCCGGAATAGCGCCGCGATCGTCGCATGCAATGCTGTCCTCGCATGCCGTTAGCAGCAACGGTAAGGTAAGGGATGGAAGCGCACGGCTGATCTGGAGGATTTCCTCCGGAGCCCTCCCCAATACAGGACTCATTCTTGTCTCCTGCGATTGCGGCGTGAAAGAGCCGAAGCGTCGAAAGCCCGTGAGGGGCACCAACTGGACCGAGCCGCTACACGGCGAAGGGCCGTTCGAGCAAGCTCTCGTGCGACGGGCGATGAGCGCGGGCCAGTTGCTGACTCATCGCAGTAACCCAACGCTTGGCGAATGGGAACGGGCCAAATCCCGACTCGCTGTTGACGTGGCCCGCATCGCCCAAAGTGAACCAGTGGCTCCCCCAGCGCGAGGCCCAGCGACGCGTGCTGGCAGAGCTCATCCAAGGGTCAGTGTCGCTGGCCACCAGCGTACTCGGCACCGCCAGGCGCTGATGCGGCAACAACTCGCCAACGCCGAACTTGTCCGGCTCGGCTGGCGCGACGAAAAGCGCCGCGACGATCGCCACATCCGGCTGCAGCATCAGATGGCGCGCCAGCGCGAGGCAGCCGAAGCTGTGTGCCACTGCAATCCACGTGTGACCTGCTCCAGCATGCTCCAGCGTCGTTCCTATGCGCGCAGCCCAGCGATCCAGGTCGGGCGTGCTCCAGTCGTACTGACGCACGCGCAGCGAATCGCGGTACTGGCCTTGCAGCCAGCTCTGCCAGTGTGCCCGGCCGCTGTCCTGCAGACCCGGCACGATGAGAAGTCGCGGCGCCGTCATAGCGCGGCCAACGACACTTCGGTCGACTTCACCAACGCAATCACTTCCTTGCCGGGCGCGAGGCCCAGCTCCTTGACCGAGCGCGTGGTGATGACCGATGTGACGATGAGACCCTGCAACGTTTCCACATCGACCTCGGAGACCACCGGCCCTTCGATGATCTCGCGGACCTTGCCCCGGGACTGGTTGCGAACGTTGACGGCGGCGATGCTCATGAGCGGGCTCCATGTGTTGATGGCAGCCCGCAAGGTACACGCCGCGTATCGCGCACGGAACAAATGAATGCGACTTTGCTTATGCGTTGCGCCGTCTTCGTCGATGGCAGTCGACCGGGATACACCTGGCGTCACATTTGCATAAACGTTTTCCTTCGTAGCGTGTGCGCGGACATGTCCGTATCTTTCACGCCGATGAAAGCCCTTATGCCCCCGCTTCCTTCCCGCGAGATCCTCTGCACCGTCGGTCCTGCCTCGCTCAACGAGCGCGTACTGGTCCGCCTCGAAGATCTGGGCGTGACGTTGTTCCGCATCAATCTGTCGCACACCAGGCTCGACGACCTGCCGCGCGTCGTCGACTTCATCCGTGCGCATTCCAAGGTGCCCGTCTGCCTGGACACCGAAGGCGCGCAAATGCGCACCGGCAACCTTGCCGTCGCGGAGGTGACAGTGCAAGAGCACGCGCTGATCCATGTGCACCGCGACCCGGTGCCTGGGGACGCAGCGAACCTGAACTTTTACCCGGAGGAGGCGTTCGACTTGCTGCGCGAGGGCGACCTCGTGAGCATCGACTTCAACGCGGTGCTGGTGCAAGTGGTCGGCAAGGACGAGCGCAAGGTCACGCTGCGAGTGCTGCACGAGGGCACGATCGGACGCAACAAGGCGGTCACGGTGGAGCGCGACGTTGTGCTGCCGGCGATAACGGCCAAGGACCGCGCCGCGCTGGCCTGGGGGCGACACGCCGGAATCCGTCACGTCGCGCTCTCGTTCGCGCACCGCGGCGAGGACGTCGACGCGGCGCGCGCACTCATCGGCGCGCAGACCTTCCTGATCTCGAAAATCGAATGCCGGCCCGCGTTGCGCCACCTGAACGATATCGCGCGCCGCTCCGACGCGCTGCTCATCGACCGTGGCGATCTGTCGCGCCAAGAGCCGATCGAGCGCATTCCGGCGCTACAAAAGGCCATCGTGCGCCGGGGCAAAGCGCTTAGCCGCAAGGTCTACGTCGCCACCAACTTGCTGGAGTCGATGATCACGCTGCCGCGGCCGACGCGCGCGGAGGTGAACGATGTCGTCAACACGCTTATCGACGGCGCCGATGGGCTCGTGCTGGCCGCGGAGACGGCGATCGGCCGCCACCCGGTGGATTGCGTCGGCATGGTCGTCAAGCTGATCCACGAGTTCGATCGTTACCGCCTGGGCGAGGTCGGCCTTGGGAGCGACTACCGCGAGACCGAGGGCACGTCGTTCCTGCCTGCGCCACATGGCGGCCCGCTGGCCGAGCAGTGGGCCGACGCAGCCGCTGCGGCGGAGGCTGAACGCCTTCCGCGCTGGCTTGGCGACGCCCAAGCGCTGGCCGACGCCGAGGCGCTGGCGCTCGGCGTCTACACGCCGCTACGCGGTTTCATGACCGAGGACGAGGTGCGCCGCGTCGTGCATGAAGGGCGGCTGGCTGATGGCACGCCGTGGCCGCGGCCAGTGGTGCTGGCAGTGACCACGTCCGACACCCCGGTGCTGTCCCCAGGGCGGCGCATTGCGCTCGCCGACGTGGCGGGCGTGGTGCGGGCGATTGTCGACGTCGATGCCGTCTTCGAGGTGGCACCCGCGCCCCAAGGCCACGGTTGGCTCACCCGGACGCCGGGTGCGGCGAAGGGTGGCAAGGCACGCTTTGTCGCTGGCAAGGTGCAGCTGGTCCGCCGCACGCTGAAGCTGTCGCCGCGCGAGAGCCGCTTCGTCTTCCACCACAAGGGCTGGCAGCGCATCGTGGGCACACAGTCCGCCGGCGGCGACGGGCAGGAACCGAGGCACGCCGAGCGCGCGGCACTGGAGGCCATACGCGGCGATGGCATCTTCGTGCCATCCACCGCCTGCGCCCAGGCCGACGCGCCCGCCGCTTTGCTGGCCGCGTTGGCCGCCAAGAACCACGGATGCAGCCACTTCCTCGTCGACCCTGCGCTCGGCCGCGGCGAGGTGGAAGGCGAGATCGAACGCCTTGGTGGCGACATCGGCATCGTGCCGCTGTACGCCGACTCCCCCGCCGCTTCACCACAGGACCGCGCCTGATGTCATCGCTGCCGCAATTCACAACACGGACCGCTCCAGAAGGCCGGCTCGCCGAACTCGGCATCAAGGTACGCAAGACACTGCAGCACCAAGCGCGCCAAGCCACGGTCGCGGCGCGCGGGCGGCTCTGGGACGCGATGCGCTGGCCAGCCGTGCGGCCGATCTTCATCGTTGGCTGCAGCCGTTCGGGCACGCTGATGCTCTACAAGACCCTCGCCGAGTCGCGCGAGCTGGGGGCCCTCAAACGTGACCTCTACGCCTTCTGGTGGCGGCTGCACCCGCCTGCGCGCAAGCAGTGGGCGACGAACGCGCTGGGTGCGGAAGACGCCACGCCTTACGATCGCGACGCGATCACGCGCCACTTCTACGCCCACACGGGCCGCCTGCGCCTGGTGGGCAAGAACAACGCGCACGGGCTGTGCATTCCCTACCTGCACGCGCTGTTCCCGGACGCGCACTTCGTCTTCATCAAACGCAACCCGGGCGACACGCTGAACTCGATGATGGATGGCTGGGCGCGACCGGAACGATTCGCGACCTGGTCGATCGACCTGCCGGCCGAGGTGGCAGTGGATGGCGAGCGCTACACACGCTGGTGCTTCTTCCTTGTCGAAGGATGGCGCGCTTACTTGCGCTCGCCGCTGGAGGAGGTGTGCGCCTTCCAGTACGCCGCCATCCACCGCGCCATCCTCGATGCTCGTGCCGGCGTGCCTTCAAGTCAGTGGACGGAAGTTTTCTACGAGGACTTCATCCGTGATCCGTTGACGGGCTTCCGTCGGTTGTTCGCCTCTTGCGACCTGCGCTTCGACCCCGCTTTGCAGCGCCACGCCGCGACGGCGCTGACGCGCCCGTTCGAGCCGCAATCGGAGATTCGTGCCGGCAAGTGGCGGGAGCAGGCGCACGTTACACGCATCGAACGTGTGCTGCCCGCTCTGCAAGGGCTTGCGCGCGAGCTGGGCTACACCCACTGACGCCGCCATGGATCTGCAGCCCCATGTGCTGGCCGCAGTTGTCGCGGTATCCATCGTCCAATCGCTGTTCGGTGTCGGCGTGCTGCTGTTCGGCACGCCGCTGCTGCTGCTGGCCGGTCACGCCTTCGTCGACGTGCTGCTGGTCCTGTTGCCGGTCTCGATCGGCATCAGTTTGTCGCAGGCGGTGGCGGAGCGCGACTGCATCGACAGGCCTCTTGTGGGACGCACGCTGAAGTACGCCGTGCCGATGGTCATCGTCTTCCTGGCCGCGGCGCTCACGCTGCGCGCCCGCCTCGGGCTGGTGGTCGCGGCGCTGCTGTTGCTCTACGCCATCAAGGGGATCTGGCCACCATTGGCCAGCGCCCTGAACCGCCTCGCCCGGTGGGATCGACTCTGGCTGGTTGCCACCGGGGCGGTGCACGGGCTGACGAACCTGGGCGGCTCGATGCTGACGCTGCTCGTACATGAGAAGGGCTGGCCGAAAGCGATGTCGCGCGCGACCATCGCGGCTTGCTATCTAGTTTTCGCAACGTTCCAGCTCGCCTTGCTGCTGCTCAAGCAGCCGGGAGCAGCAGGCGTCGTCGCCTCAAACGCTGTCTACGTCGCCTCCGGGCTCGCAACCTACGCCGCAGCCGGGCGCGTCATTGACCGGCGTGTGAACGAGGTCGCCTATGTCAGGGCGTTCTCGGCGCTGCTACTGGCTTCGGCTCTGCTGATCGCCTACCGGTCGATTTAAGCAGGATTCAAGCACAGCTTTCGGAGAGGGGGAATGGGAAGCTTGGTCCCTCCGCATTCTATGTGAGGGGGATGCTGCACCCCTGCAGCTCCGCCGCGTTCACCAGCTCGGCCAGTGCCGTCGAATAGGTCTCGTCGCGGATGTGCCATGCTCGCAGCCACGACAGCTTGGACGT
>DASTGE010000070.1:0-13140 GCA_035719405.1 Burkholderiaceae bacterium | reverse complement strand
GCCTCAGCCACAATCATTACGATCATATGGATCTGCCCAGCCTGCGGGCGCTGCAACTTCGCGACGATCCGCCGATCGTCACCGGGATTGGCAATGGCGCCTATCTCGCCTCGCACCGCATCGCGCATGCGCTCGAGCTCGATTGGTGGGAGAGTATCGAGCCGGCGCCCGGGCTGAAGCTTACTTACGTTCCGGCTCAACATTGGTCCCGCCGACGCTTCTGGGACACCAACCGCATGCTCTGGGGCGGGCACGTGATCGACGCGCAAGGCGCGCGCGCCTATTTTGCCGGCGACACCGGCTATCCGGCGCAATTCGGAAAGATTGCTCGGCGCTGCGGCGCGCCCGATATCGCGCTGCTGCCTATTGGCGCCTACGAGCCGCGCTGGTTCATGGCGCCGCAGCATATGAATCCGGAAGAGGCGGTGAGGGCGCATCTGGATCTTGGGGCGCGGCTCTCGATCGCAATCCATTTCGGAACTTTCTGCCTCACCGACGAGGCTTTCGGTGCGCCCGAAGCTGCGCTCGCTGAAGCGCGTACTCAACATAATGTTGCGGAAAGCGCGTTTCGCATCCCGGCAGTCGGCGAAACCATCATCGCGTCGCCGCGGCCTTAACGTTCCTAAAGCCGCGTTATGCGCAGTCGCAGCGCGTCGGAGATGACCGATACCGAGCTGAGGCTCATGGCCGCCGCCGCAACAATCGGGCTCAAAAGCAAGCCGAACGCGGGGTAGAGCACGCCCGCCGCGAGCGGGATGCCTGCGACGTTGTAGGCAAAACTGAGCACCAGGTTCTGCCGGACATTGCGCATCGTCGCGTGCGACAAGGTCCGCGCACGAACGATGTCCATCAGGTCTCCCTTCAGCAGCGTCACGCCCGCGCTTTCCATCGCGACGTCGGTACCGGTGCCCATGGCGATGCCGACATCCGCCGCCGCGAGGGCCGGTGCGTCGTTGACGCCATCACCGGCCATCGCCACGACACACCCTTCGGCCTTCAATCGTTGAACCACGGAGGCCTTGTCCTCAGGGAACACTTCCGCGACGACGTCGTCGATGCCGAGCTCTCGGCCAACTGCTTCGGCGGTCGTCCGCCCATCCCCAGTGAGCATGACAAGCCTCACGCCCGCAGCCTTCAGCGCCTGAAGCGCCCGGGGCGTGGTCGCCTTGATGGGGTCGGCAATCGCTACGAAGCCGGCCAACCGGCCGCCGACGCCGACGAAGATGACCGTGGCCGCCTTCTGCCGCTGGGCTTCTGCTGCTTGCCAGAGGCTGCCTGTGTCGATGGAGTGCTGCGCAAGAAACTTGGGACTGCCGGAGACGATGGCCTGTCCGTCCACCGTCCCGATGACACCTTTTCCAACCGGTGAGTCGAAGTTGGCCACGGGCGACATGGTGAGCTTGCGTTCCTGCGCGCCCATGACGATGGCCATGGCCAACGGGTGCTCGCTGGCGCGTTCGACGCTTGCCAGCTTTTGCAGGATGTCCTCGGCGGTAAACCCGGATGCCGGTTCGATGTGCACGACCTTCGGCCGTCCTTCCGTCAACGTGCCGGTCTTGTCCACGACCAGCGTGTCGACCTTCTCCATGCGCTCCAGCGCCTCCGCATCGCGGATCAACACCCCGTGCTGCGCGCCGCGGCCTACGCCCACCATGATGGACATGGGCGTCGCCAGGCCCAGCGCACACGGGCAAGCGATGATGAGCACCGCCACTGCCGTGATGAGCGCATAGCTGAAGGCAGGGGAGGGGCCCCACATCAACCAGGCGACGAAGGTCAACAGCGCGACGAGAATGACCACTGGCACAAACCAACTCGCCACCTGGTCTGCCATGCGCTGAATTGGCGCGCGGCTGCGCTGGGCTGCTGCCACCATATGGACGATTTGAGAGAGCAGGGTGTCGACGCCGACCTTCTCCGCACGCATCACGAAGCCTCCGGTCTGGTTCAGCGTGCCTGCCGTGACATTGGAGCCGACGGCCTTCGCCACAGGGACGGGTTCTCCCGTCACCATTGACTCGTCGACGTTGCCCTTGCCCTCGGTGAGCTCACCGTCGACAGGCACCTTCTCGCCGGGCCGCACCCGGAGAAGATCGCCGACCTGAATGGCATCGACCTGCACGATCTCGTCCGTTCCGTCGGCCCGCACCTTCACGGCGGTCTTCGGCGCCAGACCGAGAAGGGCCTTGATGGCACCCGAGGTCTTCTCCCGGGCCCGCAGCTCCAGCACTTGTCCAAGCAGCACCAACACCGTGATGACGGCAGCCGCCTCGAAATAGACCGCCACGGCGCCGTCCTCGCCGCGCAATGCAGCCGGGAACAAGCCAGGTGCCAAAGTCGCGACGAGGCTGTAGAGCCAGGCCGCACCCGTGCCCAGCGCAATGAGCGAGAACATGTTCAGGCTGCGGTTCTTCACCGATGCGAGGGCTCGGGTGAAGAAGGGCCATCCGGCCCAGAGTACGACAGGCGAACCGAACAGCAGCTGTATCCAATTCGACACCTCCTGCGCGATGAGGTGATGGATGTTGAACAGGTGCCCGCCCATATCCAGGGCGAAGACGGGCAGGGTCAGCGCCGTTGCAATCCAGAGCCGCCGCGTCATGTCCCTCAGTTCCGGGCTCTCTCCCTGGTTAGCCGTCGCGACGACAGGCTCCAGCGCCATGCCACAGATCGGGCAGTTGCCCGGGCCCCTCTGCCGCACCTGGGGATGCATCGGGCAGGTGTACTCGACCTGACTCTGGTCGCCCTTGGGCGCCGGCTTGACTGCCACCGGTGCATGCCTGTGGTGACTGTGGTCGTGGTGGGCATGAGCAGTGCGGTCATCGTGCGCGTGGTGGTTGCACTGCTCGCCTTTCATCAGCGTGCCGTCGCCCATCGCGGGGGTCGCATCTTCCTGGTGAGGGTGCTCGCCTTCCATGACGGAGCCGTCCGGCATGACGTACGAGTGATGGCTTTTGGATGGCTCCATCGTGCTCTCCTGCTTTTCTCTTGCAGTGTCGACCTTCCCAATCTTGGAAGGTCAAGTGTGGCGAGCAAGGCCCTATCGGTGGGTAGCAAAGACGACCGCAATCCAGATGCCAACGAGCGCCAGACAGCCCCAGCACAGCCAGAAGAGCACTGGCCCCCACCACAGCAGCGGTCCCTCCCGGGCCTGCAGGTATCGCACTGGGTCTGCCCGAATGCCAAGCGCAAAGCCTTGACGCCAGCTCGGCAGCCTTCAGCCCACTTTCCGAGCTGCTCGCGAAGTCATCGCCGCTCAGCGCCCTCCACGGGTGGCGGCTCATCATGGTGCCCGTGGCCATCATGCCGGTGGAACAGGTGCATCAGCGGGCACGCGACCAGAAAGAGGTATGGCACCGCCTGGCTCACATGGGCCAAGTGCTCGGTCAGCAGGTAATAGACGCCGACGGCGCCGGCAATGAGCATGAATATGCCCAGCGGAGAGCGCCAACGCGACGCGGTGGAAGCAGGGGAGTCGATGGAGACGGCCTCCGAAGTAAGCACGGTTTACTTGCTGGCAGCAGGCGACGCAGGCATGCCGTTCATCATCTGGCCGTCCTTGCCGTGCATCTGGTCATGCATGCCACCGGGCTTGTGCATCTCGTCGTGCATTTGCTGCATGTTTCCGCCGCCCATCCCCATTGCGCTGGACGCAGGCCACGCGCCGGATGCGGCCGCCTGGGGATTGGGTGCGGACGCCCTGGCCTTCGTCGGGGCCTTCTTCGCGGCCGAGGCCGGGGCCGAGGTGGCCTCGGGGTGGTGAGCAACGTGGTCCTGCTCGGATTGCGTCGCTTGGGCGTACGCCCCTACGGAAACCATGGCCGCAGCGGCGAGAACGAGAACGGAACGCATAGCGCCTCCTGTCAAGGTTCGAAAAGTTTGCTGATTTACGCCTTGAGGACCTTGATATGCCTCAACCCCGACAACGGGATGCTCCGCTGCCACTTCAGCAGCCGCCAGAGCCGGCTTGAACTGTCTGCACAACCCGCTTCTCCACCGCTCCGAGATGGTGTTGAAGGCAGCACTGGGGGCCAGGAACGTGATGCGCGTGCCACCGATCAACTGGCTTTCGTCAATGAAGGCGTGCCCTCGATGTTCTTCTTCGTCGGCGTCTACCGATCCCAAGCAGGTGCCCGAGTCGATGAAGCCGGGCGCGAAGCCGCTTTCCTTCAACCACTCGCCGTTCTTTGCACCCGTGCCGGAGTCGTCGATCAAGACGGGCGTGAGGGCAATGGGCCTTGCGGTGCTCAACGCGCCTGGCAAGAGTTGAGTGCAAGGGTCTCGCGACTCCCAGCCCCGAACCGGACGTTACGATCCGGTGGGTGGGTCGCATTGAAAGACATGACATCGCGCACAAGCAGCACCGCGCGTTGACGGCGTTGGGCGTCTCGGGATTCCACCGAGGCAAGGCACCATGGGTTTCGAGCATTATGACCCCCGTCGAATCATTAGCCTGGCTGAAAGCAAGAACCGGGCAATTGAGCAATAGCGATGGAGTTGGCACGCCGCATCGCACACACGGGCCGCTGTCAAACTTCGCGATCATGACCCACAATGGCTCGCCGAACCGGCATGCGGTGCTGAAGTCACGCGGCGCGCTGGTCGAATCGTCGCACGCCGAACGGGCGGATCAAAGGGTTGCTGGCTGACAAGGGGGCACGATGAACACCGGGGCAGGTTCTGCGGACAGCGGCGCAGCAATAGCGGCAGGGACTACCTTGCTCGACGAGATCGTCGCGATCGACGTGCACGTGCATGCGAACAAGTCGACTCGATTGCCACCCGATCCTGTGGCGATTGAATTCGACGAGGCGATGTTCGCGTACTTCAAGCAGAAGATGCCGAAGCCGACGATCGCCGAGACGGCGGCCTACTTCCGGGAGCGCAAGATGCTCGCGGTGATTTTCACCGTCGACACCGAGCGCGGCAATGGGCAGGTTCGCATCAGCAACGAGGAAGTGGCGGAGGAAGCGGCACAGCACGCCGACGTGCTGATCCCGTTCGCGAGCATCGACCCGATGCGCGGCAAGATGGCCGCCCGCGAGGCCCGGCGACTGATCAAGGATTACGGCGTACGAGGCTTCAAGTTTCATCCGTCGCTGCAGGGCTTTTACCCGAACGATCGCGCCTGCTTCGACCTTTACGAGGTAATTGCCGAGGAGCGGCTGCCGGCCCTCTTCCACAGCGGGCAAACGGGGGCGGGTGCCGGCATGCGTGGCGGCGGCGGCGTGCGGCTGAAGTATTCCGACCCGATCTACGTCGACGACGTCGCAGTCGACTTCCCCGACATGCCGATCGTGATCGCACATCCGTCGTTTCCCTGGCAGGAGAACGCGCTCGCGGTCGCGACGCACAAGCCGAACGTCTGGATCGATCTGTCGGGCTGGTCGCCGAAGTACTTTCCGCCCGTCCTCGTTCAGTACATCAACGGCTTGCTGAAGCACAAGATGCTGTTCGGCTCCGACTGGCCGGTATTGACACCTGATCGCTGGCTGAAGGATTTCGAGGAGCTGCCGATCAAGCCCGAGGTCAAGCCCATGGTTCTGAAGAAGAACGCGATCCGTCTGCTTGGCTTGGACCGCGATCCGGTCTATGGGCGCTACCAGAGATTGCAGCCACCCGCGGACGAAGGCTGCTGTTGAACACGGCCAAAGCTCAAGCGATGCAACCTGCACGACGTGCAGATCGTCGCCCTCGGTGGCCCCCACGAGTACCGGCCCCCTGAGCGAGAGGCCGCCGCAGCAACTAGCGCACCTGCACGCCGACCAGATGCCACCCGCCCGTGCGAGCGCGCCACCGCCCTCAGCTCCTGCGCGGACTCCAACAGGGTGACGTACAGCACCGGCTCGCCACGCGCCGCGCCCTCGCGCAGGAACTGCAGGAAAATGTGGTCTTTCCTGCCCCGGGCGTGCCCTCCAGCAAATTGAGCCGGTCGGCGGCGATGCCCCCGCCGAGCACATCGTCCAGCCCCGAGACGCCGGTCCTCAGCAGTTCCACATCCTTGTCCGATCCGTTGTTCTTCATGCTGGCCTCAGCATGTGAGGGCCACCGGCGGCTGAAGGAGGCGGCGCGCCGGCGGCAGGATCAGGCCGAATGTAAGTGAAACCAGAGGCGTGTTGTGCAGCCGGCAGCAAAGGCTGCCAACCGGCGCTTCAAGGCCATTTGGCGCTGACAAGTGCCTGCAGGGCACTGATGTTGTGCTCGTCGAATCGGCCCTTTGGACTTGCCCTGCGGGCCACCTCAAGCAGTCGCTCGCATTGCTCGCGACCCAGATGAGCCATGCCCCGGCTCAGGCCGATTACCGCTTCCACCTTGTTCTTCCCGCCCGCCATGCGCTCCACAGTCTGGATCACCTGCTCGCTCAATTCCTCGGGCAACCGATTCAATACTCGACCCGCTGCGGCAAATGCAACGGTCTTGACATCTTCATCGGCGAGATTGAGTGCTGCAGCAGTGAACGAGTGCAACTCCTCTTCGCTCAGCAATTCGATCACGGGGCTCAAGACGTTGATCGCAGTCGACTTCCTGTCTTCATCGGCGACCCTCAGCGCGGAGGAGACGATGTCTCTTCCATCGATGCACTTGCGTTGCTCGCCGGTCGCCGTTGAGCGCCCGCGAACCAGCTCGGCCAGCCCATTTTTGGTGCCTGTTGCCATATCGACAACCGTATCGACCTGGGCGGGACTGAGATGGGCAATCTGCCCGGCGAGTTTAGCTACGGCGTCGCGCCAGAAGATGTCGGTGCGAGGAGCTGCCACCAAAGCGTCGTAGAGCCGCGTGCGTCGCTCTTCGTCCATCAATCCAGGCACACCGCAGAGATCTTTGAGCATCCAGGTCGCACCCGATCGGAGGGCGGCATCAAACACCTGGATGCGATGCTCCGCGGAAAAAACGGAGAGTCCGGAGCGAAGGTTGGCGAGTGCAAAATCGCGCTCGAGTGGATTCTGAATCTGGTTCACGGCGAGGAAAATCTGCCCGCGTTGCTCCTCATTCAGCTGATTACTATGCCTGGCCAGTGTGTACAGGCCCGCACCCCTTCGATCGTTCGCCATACCGATGAAGGAGTCCAGCATCCGCTCGTACTGCTCCTGATTCAAGTGGCGGACTCCGCGAGCCAGAGCACAGAGAACATTGCACCTCGACACCTCATTCTCATTGGAGATTGCGGCGTCGAAAAGCACTTCGCGCTGCGTATCATCGAGAAGAGGCAAAACGCCATGCAGGTTTGGCCCCCAAAAACGATGATCCGGGTCGTGGATGAAAGAGAGCAGGCCGCCCAACAGGCTGTTCACTTGCTCCGTCGTGAAATATACGGACGCATTCTTCAATTCGGCGCAGATTGCGAGCTGGTTTCGGACGTTCGCACGGGGAATGATCCCTTCGATGACGAATTGACGCTCGTGCGCGGTGAGAAGATCCTGGGTAACCAGGACGGATTCCACCGAGAATGCACCCAACGACACCGCGTCCTCGAGAATCCGCTGCCGAAGCGGAGATGGCAGAAATGGCAGCATCTTGAGAAGATGACCGTCATTGTCCGCCAGCCTGCCGGTACCGTTTCCGTAGACACGGTTGATGCATTCGTTGACTTCTCTCGCCTTCCATTGCGGTTCGGCATGGCGAAATTCTTCGCCGTCGCGGATCAGATCGCGGAGGGTCTTGTTTGATGCGGAAAAGTCGCCTTCTCCTGTATCGGCTGTCGTCGTCGTGATTGCTGTATCCCGCGGACTCGACACCGTATTCATGGGGATTCCGCGTTGCCGTGCAGAAGCCCGGGATGGGGACTGCCGCCGTCCTTGGCGGGTGCCACTCAAGTGGGCGGATGTCAACTGCTTCGCGCCAGACTGAGCGCTCGACGCCGGCGTGGGATTGGGAGCAGAGTCAATGGAGCGAGAGGGGTGAAAGCAGGAGAGAAGGGTGCGCATGGCAGCATCAAACTTGGGTTTGCAGTGCCGTTATTCTGGACAGAAGACATCGCTTTTCTTGCTTACGGTGCGAAGCGGTTCTTCAGAAAACGATGCATCAGATCGCTCTACATCCATCCATCCGGGCGTCGCGGGCGATTTTCAGCGAACGTCCTGATTGGCTTTGAGGCCTTTCAGCCCATGCAAGATCAAGCGGTGAACGAATCGCACTTCGTTCCACACCGCCTTGCTTCGCGTCGCCAGTCCGCTCGTCCAATGCTCCACCGAGAATGGAATGAATTCGACCTAACTCTCGGTCCATCCATCGTGAAAATCACTTCCACGCTCCTGCAGCCATTCACTTCATCGAACGCGACCACCAAGCCTTACGCCCCTGAGGAGGCCGTCCGATACGAACCCACGAAGGATGGTGAACTCTCGAAGTTTGAATCGTCAGACAAAGCAAGGCGGGTAAGGGCGCAATCCCGCGCGGGCCTTCAACGGCTGAAAGACTTTCTCCTCGCCAACGGCGGTTCTTCGCGCCAGGAGTCGGTACTCGCGTCTCTCGATAACTTCGGCAACGACATCTCAAAAGGAATCCGAGGACGTCTGTCCGGTCAGATAGGCAGAATCTATGACGATGGAAAGCGTGCGATCGACACGCTGTGCGTCGACGTTGCAGACGACACCATTCCACTCAATCAACGCTTGTCGGTGGTAGAAAACCTCGCCAAAGAGCTCGATGTGTGCGCCGAAGGCGCGTGCGCGCATCTCGTCATTGCCGCCGACGAAATGCGAATGGGTGTGTTCGGACTCAAGGGACACGCCAGGAAGGCATGGGAGAACATTTTCGACCAGTCCATCCTGGAGTTCTGCCGGAGTGCGCACTGCACGGAAGGCAGCTACCCGGAGCAAGAGCTTCACTATGTCAACGGCTACCGCAAGCACTTGGCCAATTCCCTCGGTCTGAACGTCCGTTCTGCGGGCATTGTTCCCCCCGGCATGCGTTTGCGTTTGGAAGAGGCAAGCCGGTTCGTAAGCGAGACGGTCACAGCGGATGCGCTGGTCAGCCACTTGGCAGAAGAGTGTCTTGCGGAGGTCCGGGACCATCTCAAGGACTATCTCGACCGCCCGCTCACCGAGGCAGAAGGCTGGCAGGTGTACACAAAGTACGTAGAGGCCCTCGAGGTCGGCGTGCACAGCCGTTACGGCAAGATAGGCTGCTCCGTGCTGCTCGACACTTCGGCGCGCAAAGGCACCGAGGACGCCCCTTACTCGATCATCGATCATCCGGCGCTTCTCATGCGCGCGATTGCCCGCAACTTGATGGAAGCCGGGCTTCTGGAAAAGGAGAAATTCGCGCTCGAGGCCGGCGAGCCGAATGGCCAAATCCGTATCAAGCGCATCACCGGCGATACGCTCTATGTAAAAGAAGAAGACAACTCTGAAGTGCGTTACCGCAAGGTCGAGTTGGATGACGCGGACCGCCCGGACCTTTCACAGGCGACTTCGCTGAAGATACTCAAGAGTGCGCTGATGTCGACGACCAATCCCGACCGCCTGCGCCTTGTAGATCCAGAGCGCGTGTGGAACTTGATCACACATGCCGAAGGTGACGTTCCCGATAGCCCGACCGCAGACTGGATCGACGTCTTCTGCGCGGTCAGGCGCTACCGGGAAGCGCATCCCGCTGGAGATAAATTCCTCACGCGCAAGGCTGGAGACAAGATTGCCGAAAATACGTTGGAGCTTCAACACGAAATCCTGATACGCCTGATCCAGAATCGCGAAGACGCTCTCGGTGCCCAAGTCGCTTCTTCCCTGGCGACTGTGGATTTGGGGACGCACGATGGCAGCAACATGCTGCATCTTGCTGCATACCGCGGCTGCGATCGGGTTCTGAATGAACTGGCATCGAAGGTGCCGGACATCGACGACGCGAACGACCAGGGCGAAAGCGCATTGATGATCGCCGCCAGATATGGCAGAATGAATTGCGTGCGCGCCCTGTTGCAGCACAATGCCAAGGCAGATCTCCAGGATGCTTCGGGCGTGACGCCGTTGATGCGCGCGGCATCGCATGGTCATTTGTCGTTGGTGCAGGAGTTGCTGAAGACTGATGCCCAACCTGCCGCCAAAGACCAGCAGGGCTGGAATGCGCTTCACCACGCGGTCGCGAGCGGGGGGAACCCGGATCTCATCGAAGCCCTGAGCCCATTCGTCGGAAGCATCGACGAACGCACAAACGATGGCAACACAGCCTTGATGCTGGCCGCTTCTTATGGTCGGCGGGAGGCGGTGGACGAGCTTTTGGACCTGGACGCAGACCCCACGCAACGCGGGGAACACGGACGAACAGCGCTTCATCTGGCGGCCGAAAACGGGCATGCCCACGTCATCGAAACGCTGGAAGGCATCGTCAAGGACTTTGACGAACCCGATGCTTACGGCAATACCTCGCTGATGTTGGCCGCATCGAATCGACACGCCGCTGCAGTGTGCAAGTTGTTGGACCTCCACGCCGACCCGGAGTTGGAAAACGACAAGAGGGAAACGTCACTTCATGCGGCAGCCGACGGCGGAGACCCGGAGATCATCGGACTCCTTGCGTCCATCACGAAGGAGCTGGCCACGGGCGATATCAGCGGCAATACGCCTTTGATGCACGCCGCTTACCGTGGGCACGTCGCTGCAGTGCGCAAACTGCTGGATCTCGGTGCCGATCCGAACCTCGAAAACAGTGAGGGGCTCACGATATTGCACGCTGCCGCGTGCGGTGGAAGCGTGGATCTGATCGACGAATTGCGCACGTACGTATCAGAGATCGACAAGCCGACGAAGGATGGTAGAACGGCGCTGATGCTGGCGGCCGAAAATGGGCATGCGGAGGCGGTTTGCAAGCTGCTGGACCTCAACGCGAACCCGGCATGTGTAAGCAATAGCAGGCGAACGTTGCTTCATATGGCGGCCGCAGGAGGAGAGCTGGAGATCATCGAACTCCCTCAGATCATCGACGATGGATTGGACGAACCGGATATTGGCGGCAACACGCCGTTGATGCTGGCCGCTTCGAAGGGGCACGACGCTGTAGTTCGAAAGCTGCAGAGCCTCGGTGCCGATCCCCGTCGCAAGAACAATGAGGGGTACAGGCCATTTCACTTCGCCGCAGCCAGTGGGAAGGTCGATCTCATGGATCTGCTGTCCACTTACATTTCAGGGATAGACGAACCCACGAACGACGGCAGAACAGCCCTGATGATGGCGTCCGAAAATGGGCATCTCGACGCCGTTTGCAAGCTGTTGGAGATCAACGCCAACCCGGACCGAGTAGACAAACTGGGGTGCACGCCACTTAATTTGGCAGCTCGCAAAGGACACTCCGGCATCATTGAGAAACTGTACCCTCTCGTCACTGAGCCGGACAAAGGAGACAAAGACGGCGCTACGCCGTTAATGTTAGCGGCTTTCCAGGGGCATTACGGCGCCGTTCGAAGTCTGCTCCACCTCGGTGCAAATCCGCATCTCAAGGACAACTGGGGGATGACCGCATTCCACCAGGCGGCCGCTACCGGGAGCGCGGAAATCATCGACCTGCTGTGCGCTTACGTTGCAGACATCGAAGAGACGATGAACGATGGCAGATCTGCACTGAGAGTGGCAGCCGAAAACGGGCGTCTGGAGGCAGTTCGCGCCCTGTTAAAGCTCAATGCGGACCCGAACGCCGAAGGCAAGTTCGAGCTGACCGCACTTCATACGGCAGCCGCAGGAGGCAACCCGGCGGTGATTGAAGTGCTGCACAAGGCCGGGGGTTTATTGGACAAACAGAATGCGATGGGTACCACACCGCTGATGGTCTCCCTTGAAGCGAGGAGGCCAGCCGCTGCTCGTGAACTACTTCGGCTGGGTGCCAATCCGAATCTGAAGAACGCTTTGGGTTGGACGGCGATTCATTACGCTGCCGACGTCGGAAACTCGGAGGTGATCGACAGCACAAGCGAGTACGTTGAAAATGTCGACGCTCTCACGAAGGAGGGCCATACTGCACTGGCTCTGGCCGTCAAGAAGAGACACCTGGGCGCAGCTCGCAGCCTGCTGAACCTCGGTGCCACTCCGAGTCACAGGGATCAGCTTGGAATGACCCTGTTCCACCTTGCCGCCTTGGACGGAGACTCGGAACTCATCGAGTTGATGGGAGCTTACGTCAAGAGTATCGACGAACTCACCGAAGATGGCGAGACGGCACTCGCTTTGGCGGTCGAAAATGGGAGCACGGACGCAGTCCGGAAGCTGCTGCAGCTCGGGGCGAGTCCAAGCCACAGGAATGAACCTGGATTGTCGCTGTTCCACCGTGCAGCGTTGGACGGAGCCGCGGAGCTCATCGACTTGATGGGCAAGTACGTCAAGGATGTCGACGAACTCAACGACGATGGCGATACGGCACTCGCCCTGGCGGTTGAAGTTGGGAGCACGGACGCGGTTCGGAAACTCCTGGAGCTCGGTGCCAGTCCCAGTCACAGGGATGATGAACTTGGATTCACGCTGTTCCACGGTGTGGCGTTGGACGGAAACCTGGAGCTCATCGACTTGATGGGCCAGTACATCGAGGATGTCGACGAACTCACGGACGATGGAAAAACTGCACTTGATCTGGCGGTCAAGATGGGGCACCCGGATGCTGCTCGCAGACTGCTGAATCTCGGTGCCAGTCTGGATCGCAAAGATAAGCATGGAAGGTCGCTGTTCCATCGGGCAGCATTGAAGGGAGACGCGGATCTCATCCATTTGCTGGGCAAGTACGTCGAGGATATCGACGTGCTCACGGACGATGGAAAAACTGCACTCTTTCTGGCGGTCGAGAAAGGGCACGTGGCCGCAATTCGCGCACTGTTGAAGCTCAGTGCCGATCTGCACTTCAGGAACGAAGCTGGAATAACCCCGTTCCATCGGGCCGCCTTGGACGGAAAGGGGGACCTCATTCAATTGTTGAGCCAGTACGTCGAGGATATCGACGAACCCACGGACGACGGCAAGACTGCCCTGATCCTTGCGGCTGAGAATGGGCACCTGAGCGCAGTTCACAGACTGCTGGAGCTTGGCGCCGACCTGCGACCTGGAGAAAACGTTGGAATTACGCTACTTCATTACGCGGCAATCGTTGGAAGGCCGAAGCTGATCGACCTGATCAGTCGGTACGTCGAGGACATTGACGAACTCACACACGATCGCAGGACCGCGC
>DASTGE010000069.1:0-11086 GCA_035719405.1 Burkholderiaceae bacterium | reverse complement strand
CTCTGTTCACGACGGCACAGACAGCCGAGCTGTTCGCCGCTCTCCAACGGGACGGCGAGATCGCCGGCATGGAACTGCAACTGGTGCGCGCCGACGGCAGCCCGATCTGGGTCCAGCTCAACGCGTGGCGGCAAGGCGACGCCCGTCCGGATGCCGACGAACCGGCCGGGTTTGACGGGCTGATCACCGACATCACGTCACGCAAGCAGGCACTGGAGGACTTGCGCAGCCATCGCGACTCCCTGGAAGAGGCAGTGCGCAAGCGCACTGCCGAACTGGACGAAGCGATGAAGCGGGCCGAGGTCGCGAATCAGGCCAAGAGCGAATTCCTCGCCAACATGAGCCACGAGATCCGCACCCCGATGAACGTGATCCTCGGCATGTCGCACCTGGCGCTGCAAAGCGAGCTGAACCCGCAGCAGCACAACTACATGCAGAAGGTGCACCGATCGGCCGAATCGCTGCTGCGCATCATCAACGACATACTCGACTTCTCCAAGATCGAAGCCGGCAAGCTCGACATGGAGGTCCTGACATTCGACCTCGGCAACGTAATGGACGACCTGGCGAACCTGGTCGGCATGAATGCCGAGGAAAAGGGCCTCGAGCTCGTGTTCTCGTTGCCGCCGGATTTGCCCAACGTGCTGGTGGGCGATCCCTCCCGGCTGGAGCAGGTGCTGGTCAACCTGGCCAACAACGCCGTCAAGTTCACGGAACAGGGTGAGGTCATCGTCGCCGTCGAGGTGCTCACGCGCGACACCACCTCGGTGCGCCTGCGCTTCGAGGTATGCGACACCGGCATCGGTATCACGCCTGATGAGCAGCAGCGGCTCTTCAAGCCCTTCTCGCAGGCCGACTCATCGACGAGCCGTCGATTCGGCGGTACCGGACTGGGCTTGGCGATCAGTCACCACCTGGTGCGCATGATGGGCGGGGAACTTGGCGTTGACAGTGCACCGGGGCGCGGAAGCCGGTTCCACTTCACTGCGAGCTTCGGCCTCGGGCCTGGATACGCCGCCAAGGGTGAGGCTTGGTCCAACGCTCGCCTGCAGGGCGCTACAGCGCTCGTGGTCGACGACAACGATGCCGCGCGCGAGGTGCTCGTGCGCATGGCTGATTCGCTCGGGCTGCGCGCGTCCGCGGCGAGCAGTGGCCACGAAGCCATCCAGGCGATCGTGACGGCGGATGCCTGTGGTAACCCCTTCGACCTGCTCTTGCTCGATTGGAAGATGGCGGGCATGAATGGTGTTGACTGTGCAAAGCAGTTGGCCGGAATGACTCTGGCGCACCCACCCCCCGCCGTGCTGATGCTCACCGGCTTCTCACGCGACGAGATGGCCCGCGTTCTGGCGGCCGAACGTCTTACCGTGCAGACAACGCTGACCAAGCCGGTAACGCCTTCGATGCTGCTCGATGCCACCCTGCAGGCGATCGGTCAGGCGCGGCAGCATGCCTTGCGAGGCGATCTCCGCAAAGAAGAGTTGCAGAGCAAGCTCGCCGTCCTGGCCGGTACGCATGTTCTGCTGGTCGAGGACAACCCGTTCAACCAGGAGTTGGCGCGTGACCTCCTGGACAAAGCGCAAATCATGGTTCGGATCGCCAACAACGGCCGTGAGGCGATCGACACGCTGGCACGCGAACGCTTTGACGCCGTGCTCATGGACTGCCAGATGCCTGTCATGGACGGCTACGCGGCCACGCGCGAGTTGCGCAGCGATCCGAAGTGGCGCGATCTCCCCATCATCGCGATGACTGCGAATGCGATGGTCGGCGACCGCGAAAAGGTGCTGGCCGCCGGCATGAACGACCACATTGCCAAGCCAATCAACGTGGACGAAATGTTCGCCACGCTGGCGCGCTGGATCCGACGTGACGCTGTTGAGGCGAGCAGCGGATTCCCAGGCATCGAGAGCGCGCCTGCGGTCGCCCGGATGATGGGCGACGAGGAGCTCTATCGGCGCTTGTTGGGCAGGTTCCGTGACGAGGAAGCCAGCTTCGCTGCCCGTTTTGGCGTTGCCTGGGCAGCGCGAGACCTGCTCACGGCCACGCGGTTGGCGCACGATCTGAAGAGCGCGTCCGGCAGCCTGGGGGCGATGGGCGTCCGCAAGGCGGCCGAAGCGTTGGAGCACGCCTGCTCCAACGGCGCGGACTCGGCGGACGTCGACGCGCTACTCGCCGCGGTGGTCGAGCACCTCAACCCTGTGATCACTGGCTTGCAGTCGCTCGACGACGAGTCGGTGCGAGCCGGTGCGGCTCCTCTTCTCCGCGCGTCTTGAAGCGACGCACCGACTGTGCATGAGGCTACGACAACGCCGGCGGCGACGGATGGACAACGGGTACAGCGGTCGTGCGCCGGTGTGGCTGACAACTGCCGGCCCTCGAACCGATCGTTCCCGGTGCCACAGCCCTTCCCGCCTGAGCCGGTCAACGCCATGCATCGCCTGCGCCGTCATTCCACCCGGGTATCATGCGAACGTTGGTGCTCGTGGCGGTCATCGAACGGCCACAGTTCAACGGGAATCAGGGAGGGCGGCGAGAGCTTCGTCTTGACGCCACCCCAACCTGAGCTGCCCCCGCAACGGTAAGCGGACGAGGCATTTACTGGTCCGTATTGGACTAGAGCTCCTCAGCTCGTGTCGAATCCCACTGGGACGCTGATCGATTGATTGCGATCCGCGTTCCGGGAAGGGCACACGGGTCGTCTCCGTCAGCCCGGATACCGGCCAACGTGGTGGTGAGCCATGCGAGTGGCTTGCCGTAGAGCGCAAGGCTGCGGGGAAGCAGCCGCGCGTTGCCGTGTCGCGATTGAAATGATGAGAATGAACTCGAGCCCGACGGCGCTGCTGCGTGCGCACGTCGTGCTCGCCGCAGTGCCGTTTGCTTTCGGCCATCCCGCAGCCTGGTCTGCATCTCACGAGGACTTGGAACAGGTCGTCGTCACCGCCACGCGTAGCCCGCAGGCGTTGCCGTCGGTGCTGGCCGACGTGTCTGTCGTTGATCGGACCGACATCGAACGCAGCGGCGCTGTCGGCGTGGCCGACCTTCTGGCCCGGCTGCCCGGCATCGAGTTCGCGCGCAACGGCGGGCCGGGTACCAGCACCAGCGTGTTCATCCGCGGCAGCGAGGCGCGCCATACCGCCGTCTACATCGACGGCGTTCGCATCGACTCCCAAGCCACCGGCGGCGCAGTGTGGGAGCAGATTCCGCTTGACCAGATCGACCGCATCGAAGTGCTGCGTGGACCCGCTGCCGCCATTTACGGCTCGGATGCGGTTGCCGGTGTGGTCCAGCTGTTCACCCGGCGCGCAGAAGGCACAGCCATGCGGACTGCCGCGCTCACCGCAGGCACCTACAACACGGCACAGGTTGAAGCGGCCGTGAGCGGAACGGCCGACGCGCTCGATTACTCGCTGTCGGTCTCTTCCGGGCGCAGCGACGGCTTCAACGCCAGAACGGTCCCGACGTCCAACCCTGACGATGACGGCTGGCGGCGTGGCTCGGTGCTCGCGCGCCTGGGTTGGCAAGCGGCGCCGCAGCACCATGTCGACGTCACGCTGCTGGCCACGCGGCTGCGTGCACAGTACGACGCAAGCCTTGCCAATGACGATCTCGCACGGCATCACCTGAGCCTCGGCAGCCTCGGATGGCAAGGGCGGTGGAACGAGCATGCGTCAAGTCGCGTTCAGCTCAGCGAATCACGCAGCACCTACGAAACGCGGCCGTCGTTCTATCGCACCGAGACGACTCTGCACAACGCAGTGTTGCAGCACGAGCAGCGGATCGGCGCACAACAGGTGTCGGTCGTTCTGGAGCGCCGGGAAGACCGCCTGCACAACCCCGCCACCGCCTCTGCCTCCGCGCTCGACGGCATGCGCACACAGGACGGTGTCGCAATAGGCTGGCGCGGCGATGTCGGCGAGCACGGCGTCCAGATTCAGGCGCGACATGACGACGACAGCGAGTTCGGTGGCAAACACACTGGCAGCCTGGGCTGGGGCTGGCGCTTCGCGCCCCATTGGCGCATGACGGCATCAGCTTCCACTTCCTTTCGCGCCCCCACGCTCTATCAGCGCTTCAGCGAATACGGGACCATCTCGCTCGTCCCCGAAAGCGGTCGCAATGTCGAACTGGGCGTGGGCTGGACGACCCACGGCCAGGCGTTGAGCCTCAACATTTGGCGCAACAAGGTCAGCAACCTGATCAACTTCGGCGCGGCCGGATCCTGCCGGTCGAGCCTGGGCTGCTACGAGAACGTGGGCCGGGCGCGCTACGACGGCGTGACGCTCGCGGGCCGTGTTGCGTGGGAAGGACTCGCTCTGGACGGATCCGTGGATTGGCACGATCCGCGCAACCTGAACACCGACAAGCTCATCGCGCGCCGTACCCGCCGCCTCGTGAAGCTTGGTGTGGACACGAAGCAGGACGGCTGGCTGCTGCGCGCCGAGGTGCTTGCCGCGGGCGAGCGCTTCGACAACGCGGCGAACACCCAACGACTCGGCGGCTATGCCCTCATCAATGTGGTGGCGAGCAGGACGCTGCACACCGGAATGACGATCGAAGGCCGCATCGACAATCTCGGTGACAGGCGGTACGAGCTGGCGCGCACCTATGCCACTGCCGGCCGCACAGCGCAGCTCAGCCTGCGGTGGTCGATGCAATGAACGCGATCGACGGAAGCCCGAGCATGACGCCCCTCATTCATCAGGACCACGAACTCATTCTCGGCGGAGCCAGGAGTGGCAAGTCGCGCACTGCCGAAGCGCGTGCGTCGGCGTGGCTGAGGGGCGGGGCGGGCCGCGAAGCAGCGCTGATCGCCACCGCATGGGGGGGTGACGGCGAGATGGTCGAACGAATCCGCAAGCACCGTGTCGAGCGCGCAATGCGCGTCCCTGCGCTGGCCACGTTCGAAGTGCCGACCGACCTCCCTGCCGCCGTGCTCCGCCTCAGCGCGCCGCATCGCCTGCTGGTGATCGACTGTCTGACCCTGTGGCTCACGCAGTGTCTGCTGCCGCCCACGGGGCGCGGAATGGACACCGGCGCCTGGCAGGCCGAACAGGACGCCTTGCTGCGCGCGCTGCACGAAAGCCCCGGCCCCATCGTGCTCGTGTCCAACGAGATCGGCCTCGGCGTGATGCCGCTGTCGCGCGAGGCCCGCGCATGCGTCGACGCTTTGGGCATCGTGCATCAACGCGTCGCGGCGCATTGCGCTCGCATCACGCTCATGGTCGCCGGCTGCGAATTGGCGATCAAGGAGCGACGGTGAGCGTTGCGACAGCCACGTCAGGCATCGCCGCTGTTCGTGCCGGTCCCCGAGCTCATCGGCGCCTGGCATGGGTGTTGGTGACCCTGATGCTGATCGCCGGCCTCGTGGGCCTCGTGACCGGCTCGGCGGGCTTTTCGCTCACAGCCTTCTGGAGCGACCTTCACGGCGAACGCGCGGCCCTGATCATCGGCGAGATCCGTGCACCGCGTTGCCTCGGTGCGGCGCTGGTGGGCGCGTTGCTCGGCCTGGGCGGTGCGCTGGCGCAAGGCGTGTTCCGCAATGAACTCGCGGACCCTTACCTGCTGGGCTCGGCGGCCGGTGCTTGCCTCGCGGTGGTGATGGTGTTCGCGGCCGCGTCGTTTACCGGTCACTCGATCGAACCGCGCGGTGCAGCCTGGCTGCAGCGCCTGGGGCTGGTCGGCGCGGCCTTCGTAGGCGCGGTGGCAGGCGTGGGTTTGACGCTCACGCTCGCCCAAGGCACCAGGCAACCGTGGCGGCTGCTGCTGTCGGGCGTCGTGGTAGCCGTGCTGCTGCGCGCGTTGAACGATCTGGTGACCCTGGTTCAGCCCGACGCCTTGCGGGGCAAGCAGGCCTTCATGCTCGGCAGCACAAGCTTCCTCGGCTGGAACGTGGTGGGCGTGGCGGCGGCGGGGTTGCTGCTGGTGATGGGCCTGACTCAACGCTATGCGCGTGCGCTGGATGCGTTGACTCTGGGGGAGGAGACTGCCACCAGCCTGGGGCTCGACCTCGCGCGCGTGCGGCTCATCCTGGTCGTCCTGCTCAGCCTCGCCACGGCACTGGCCGTCGCGCACGTCGGGCTCGTGGCCTTCGTCGGGCTGGCCGCGCCGCACCTGGCACGCCGGCATGCGCCCGGGACCCACGCCTGGCTGCTGCGCGCAAGCGCCGCCATCGGCGCGACGCTGCTGCTCGCGGCCGACGTCGTGTCGCGTGGGTTGATCCCTCCACAGGAACTGCCGGTGGGCGTGATCACCGCAGTCGTCGGCGGCGCCTATCTGCTCGTACTGCTCAAGCGAAAGACTGCCATCCAAATGAACTGACTGGCGTCTCGCCCTCGCGCTCACCCATGCCCCATCACCCAAGGAGCTTCCCATGCACATCGAACCCGGAACATTGGCCCACACCAAAATCCTTGCCGCCGACATCGCGGCCGTGAGCCTGCTGCTCGCCCACGCACCGGCGCTGATCAAGCGCCCATCGCTGTTGTGGCTGCGCACGCTGCTGGCGGCGCTGTTCTTCTCGCTGTTCATGCAGGTTTTCCACCTTAAAGTGGGTCCGTCGGAGCTTCACTTCGTCGGCGCGATGCCCATCTATCTGCTGCTGGGCTACCTGCCCACGCTGTTCGGCTTCGCGCTCGGCCTTCTGCTGCAAGGCCTGCTCTTCGAGCCGCAGGACCTGGTGCACCTTGCGGTCAACACGCTGTCGCTGGCGATACCGCTGATGGCGCTGCATGGCATGCGGGGCAAGCGCTTGACGGCCTCGGCGGTGCAAGCACCCCGCGTCGCGACCATCCTGCGACTCGACGCTGCGTATTACGCGGGCGTGACCGCCATGGTCGGCTTCTGGTTGATGGCGGGCGACGACGCGACCGCGTTCGCCGACTGGGCGCGCTTTGCCGCCTCCTACCTGGCGGTCGTGGCGTGCGAGCCGGTGTTCACCGTGTTGATCGTCAAGAGCGTGCAACGCTGGCGTGCGACGACCTGGGCGCGCACCTGTCTCGACGAGCGACTGACCGCTGCGGTTTGATGCGGGAGCCGAGCATGCAGATCGAAGCCCCACCGCTGCAACGCGACACGCCCAAGCCACAGGGCGAACGTCGTGGCCTCGTCATCGTCCACACCGGCCCCGGCAAGGGCAAGAGCACAGCCGCCTTCGGCCTTGCACTGAGGGCGCACGGCCGGGGCAAGGCGATCAAGGTCTATCAATTCATGAAGATGCCATCGGCGCGTTTCGGCGAGCACCGGCTGTTCGAGCAACTGGGCATCCCGATCGAAGGACTGGGCGATGGCTTCAGCTGGAAGAGCCGCGACCTGGATCGGTCGGCCGCCCTCGCGCGCGAGGGCTGGGAGCGTGCGCAACGCACGGTGCGCGCAGGAGAGCACTTCCTCGTGGTGCTCGACGAGATCATGTATCCGTTGCGCTACGGCTGGATCGCGCTCGATGAATTGCTCGCGTGCCTGCGAGAGCGGCCGTCGCATGTGCATGTGGTGCTGACCGGGCGGGGCGCGCCTGCGGAGTTGATCGAGGCGGCGGACACCGTGACCGAGATGACATTGGTCAAGCACCACTTCAACGCCGGTGTGCCGGCGCAGCGCGGCATCGAGGACTAGGCGTGCCTTCAACTTCGCACGTACCGGCCCGGATGCGCCCTCCCCTGCTTTCTCTATGGAGCGGACGTGGTGGGCCGGTTCTCGGCGCGTTGCTGGCCGCCCTGGTCGGCAGCGCTGCCCTGGCACAGACACCGAAGCGCATCATCGCGCTCTCGCCTTCGCTTACCGAGTCCGTCTGCGCGCTGGGCCGTTGCCCACAGCTCGTCGCCGTCGACCGCTACAGCGACTGGCCAGCGACCCCGACAGCGTCGCTGCCACGCGTGGGCGGACTGGAGGATGCGCAGATCGAGCGCATCGTCGCGCTCAAGCCCGACCTGGTGCTGCTCGGTCCTCGCAGTCGTGCAGGCGAGCGGCTGCAGTCGCTCGGCGTACACGTGCTGACCCTTGACGCGCGCACGCACGCCGACCTCAAGCGCACGCTGCTTCAACTCGGCAAAGCGCTTGGCCAGTCCGATCAGGCGCACGCTCTGCTCCAACGGATCGATGCCACGCTGCAAGCCGCGGCGGCACGTGTCCCCGCATCCTGGCGCGACCGCACCGTGTACCTCGAAGTCACGCCAGGGGTCGCAGCAGGTGCATCGAGCTTCATCGGCGAGACCTTGTCGCGCCTGGGCTTGCGCAGCATCGCTGGCCCGGAACTCGGCCTGTTTCCGCGCCTGAACCCCGAACAGGTCGTGCGCCATCCACCTGACGTCGTCATTGGACCTCGGGGCAGCCTGGCGGACGCTTCCACGCGACCCGGTTGGGCAACGCTGCCGGCGCTGCGGCAAGGCCGCGTGTGCCTGCTCGACAGCACGCGCATGGACCTGCTCTTGCGTCCGGGTCCGCGCGTGGGCGAGGCGGCCCAGATGCTGGTCGACTGCCTGCTGACCTTACCGCCCCCTGCCCCTGAGCACTGACGCAACCGACATCCACGCCACTCACATCATTCAGATGCAAAAGATCCCTGCCACCATCGTCACCGGCTTCCTCGGTGCGGGCAAGACGACGCTGCTGCGCCACTTGCTCACGCATGCCGAAGGCCGTCGCATTGCGATCATCGTCAACGAGTTCGGCGAACTCGGCATCGATGGCGAGCTGCTGCGCGGCTGCGGCATCGGCTGCGACGAGAACGGCTCGCCCGACGGCAGGCTCTACGAATTGGCCAATGGTTGCCTGTGCTGCACGGTGCAGGAGGAGTTCGCGCCGGTGATGGAGCAGCTGGCCGCGCGCCGCGACCAGCTCGATCATCTGGTGATCGAGACCTCGGGCCTGGCGCTGCCGAAGCCGCTGGTGCAGGCCTTTCAGTGGCCGACGCTGCGTCATGCGTTCACGGTCGACTCGGTGGTCACCGTGGTCGATGCACCGGCCGTCGCCGACGGCCGTTTCGCGGACGATCCGGCCGAGGTCGCTGCCCAACGGCGCAACGACGACAACCTGGATCACGAGTCGCCGCTGGCCGAGCTGTTCGAGGATCAGCTGGCGACCGCCGACCTGGTGGTGCTGCACAAGACCGATGGCCTGGACGACGCCACGCTGACCTCGGTGCAGGCCACCGTACTCGCGGCAACGGCACCCGGCGTGAAGCTTGTCCAGGCGCAGCACGGCCGCGTCGCACCCGAGTTGCTGCTGGGTCTGAACCGCGCGGTGGAGGACGTGATCGACCAGCGGCGAACTCACCACGACGATGAGGAAGACCACGATCACGACGAGTTCGATTCGGTGGCACTGACGCTTCAGGTCAACGACCGCGAGCGGCTGCTGAGTGCGCTGCAAGAGCTGGTCGAGCGTCACGAGATCTACCGTGCCAAGGGCTTTGTCGCGCTGCCGGGCGCAGCGATGCGGCTGGTGGTGCAAGGCGTGGGCCGTCGCATCGACAGCCACTTCGATCGTCTTTGGCGTACAGGGGAGGCACGCGAGACGCGATTGGTGTTGATCGGTGCGGAACTCGACGGCGCGATGCTGCAAGCCGAGCTGCAGCGCAGCCTCCACTCGCGCTGAACTCTGGGCCAGCCCATGCACCTGCTCTCCGCGCGCCCTGGCGGCCATGTCGACGACGATGGTCGGGGCGTGGTGCGCGTGGCGCAGAAGCCGGGTGAGATCGTTGTGCTCAGCGCCGCCGACACGACACTGGCGCTGCTGGCCGATGCGGTCGACGCGCTGCCCGCCGACCACCCCGGCGTGCGGCTGGCCAACCTGATGTGGCTGCGCCAGCCGGCATCCGTGGACCTTTACGTCGATGACGTGCTACGCCATGCGCGCGTTGTCGTCATCGACCATCTCGGCAGCCCCGGCGACTGGGACTACCTGGTCGAGCGCGCGGTGTCCGTGGCGCGCGCGCAGGGCCAATGGCTCGCGCTGTTCTCGGGCGATTTCGGGGAAGACCGGCAGCTGCTCGTGCGCAGTACTGCACCGGTCGATGACTGCCGACTGCTGTGGCGCTGCCTGCGCGATGGCGGGCCCGAGCATGCAAGGCGCTTCTTTGCGCTCATCGGTCATGCGGCGTTCGGCCGCGGCGTGCGGCCGTTGACGCCCGAGCCTTTGCCGGCAGCGCTGCCGTATACGCCACCCGATGCGACCCCCTGGCCCACGCCGCTTGCCGATGCCCCGGTGACGCTGCTTGTGTTCTACCGCGCGCATCTGCAGTCCGGCAACACGAAGGCCTTCGATGCCATGCTTGCCGCATTGGCCCATGCGGGACTGCGACCGATGGCGCTGGCCGTCGATTCGTTGAAGAACCCTGCAAGCCTCGCCTTGTTGCAGAAGACGGTCGCCTCCCAATCCGTGGCCGTGGTCTTGAATGCGACCGGGTTCGCGATCTCCGCCTTGGCAACGCCGGGAGCCGGCGACGACGAGACGCCCGTCTTCGATGCGCATACCGGCGATGCCTTGGTGCTGCAGCTCATCACCGCCGGTTGCGGCCACGAGCAATGGCAGGCCGATCCGCACGGCCTGACGCCTCGAGACCTCGCGATGCAGGTCGTGCTGCCGGAGGTCGACGGCCGCATCGCCACGCGGGCCATCAGCTTCAAGGGCGTCGCGGCCCGATGCGAGCGTGCGCAGATCGATGTGGTCCGCTACCAACCCGAGCCGCGACGCATGGCCTTCGTCGCCGAGCTGGCGCGGCGGTGGTGCGCACTGCGAGCAAAGCCGAATGCCGGGAAGCGTCTGGCGCTGATCCTCGCGAACTATCCCAACGACGATGCCCGCCTCGCCAATGGCGTGGGGCTCGACACGCCAGCCTCCACCGTGCGGATCCTTTACGCGCTGCGAGCCGCCGGTTACCTCGTCCACGACCTCCCGCCCGACGGCGACGCTCTGATCGCCGCCTTGGCAAAAGGCGTGACCAACGACCTCGATGGCAACGATGATCGTCCGGCTTTCCAGAGCCTCGCGCTGGCCGACTACATGGCCGCTTTCGCGCGTCTGCCGCAGGAAAGCCAGGCAGCGGTGAATGCGTTGTGGGGCCCGCCGGAGCGCGACCCGATGATGCGTG
>DASTGE010000068.1:0-5356 GCA_035719405.1 Burkholderiaceae bacterium | reverse complement strand
CGCGGCCGGGTCTCGCCGCACGCTCATCCGTGCGGTGCTTCGCCAGGAAAAGAAAAGATGCATCCCATTTCCCGCTCGCTGGGCGCAGTTGCGGCGCTGGTGGCGCTACCCGGCGTGCACGCACACGAAGACGTGCCTGCGCCTTCGCACGTTGCCGGCGCCATTGTGATCACCGGTTCCCAACCCAGTTCGCTTCCCACGACCCTGCCGACGACGCTCGAAGGCTTGACCGCCGCCGAGATCGAGCGAAGCGTGAACGCCACCGACAGTGAAGACGCGCTCAAGTACCTGCCGAGCCTGCTCGTGCGCAAGCGCTACATCGGCGACTACAACCACGCTGTGCTGTCCACGCGCGCCTCGGGCACAGGCAACAGCGCACGCTCGCTGGTGTATGCCGACGGCATCCTGCTGTCGAACCTGCTGGGCAACGGCGCAACCTTTGCCCCACGCTGGGGACTCGTGACGCCCGAGGAAATCGCGCGGGTCGACGTGCTGTACGGACCCTTTTCCGCAGCCTATCCTGGCAACTCGGTCGGCGCCGTGGTCGACTATGTGACCCGCATGCCGCAGCGCTTCGAGGCGCACGCAAAAGTGGGCGGCTTCATGCAGCCGTTCGATCTGTACGGCACGCATGCGACGTACCGTGGGTGGCAGGCCAGCGCATCGCTGGGCAACAAGGCGGGCGCGCTCGCGTGGTGGGTGAACGTGAACCGCCTCGACAGCGAGGGGCAGCCGCTGGTGTTCGTGACCCGGCTGCAGTCCGACGGAAGCACTGGCAATACCGTGGGCACGGCAGTCAGCGGTGCCGTGCCTGGCCTCGATCCGCGCAACCGGCCGCAATACATCCTCGGCACCACGACCCAGTACCACACCCTTCAGGACCACGCGAAACTCAAGCTGGCGTACGACATCGACACATCGCTGCGTGCGCATTACGTGCTCGGATGGTGGGGCAATCGCGCGGCGGGCAGCTCGGAAAGCTGGCTGCGCGATTCCGACGGCTCCGCCATCTACAGCGGCGGGATCCACATTGACGGCCGCGACTATACGTCAGCCTCCCAGCGTCTCTCGGCGACCGCTTTCTCCCCGACTCGCGACTCCCTCAGCCATGTCATGCAGGCACTGTCGCTGAGGCGCCATTCTCACGGCACCTTCGGTTGGGAGATCGCTGCCAGCCGCTATGACTATCAGCGTGACCTGCAACGCACGCCGACGATCGCGAGGCCCGATGCAGATGCGGGCGGCGCAGGTCGGATCACCGATCAGCACGGCACGGGCTGGGGCACGCTGTCGCTGAAAGGTGTGTGGCGGCCGTCGGAACAGCACGTCATCGACGGCGGCGTGCAGCAGGAGCACTACAGATTCCGCAACGTCGGCTATGGCACCGTGGACTGGAACCTCGGAGATGCGGGTTCCGTGATGTCGCGCTTCCAGGGGGATACTCGCCTGACCAGCGTGTTCGCGCAGGACAGCTGGCGCTTTGCTCCGCGTTGGAACGGCGTGCTCGGCCTGCGTGCAGAGCGCTGGCAGGCGTGGAACGGCATGACACAGCAAGCGGTGTCGCCCGCGCCGGTCGGAGCCTCGTGCACCGGCAGTCTGTGCTCCCTCGCGCATCCGCAGCGCTCCGACTCCAGCGCATCGCCCAAGCTCGCAATCGGCTTCGACCCGACCGCCGACTGGACGCTCAAAGCTTCCGTCGGTCGCGCGGTCCGCTGGCCGACAGTGTCCGAGCTTTACCAGGGTGGGATCAATAACCTCGGACAGCAGGTCAACACCAACCCCGACCTGCGGCCCGAACGATCGTGGACCGTCGAGCTGAGCGCGCAACACAACGGGGACTCATTGCAGTGGCGCGTCACGCCCTTCTTCGAGAACACCCATGACGCGCTTTACGCCCAGTTGAACACGGCGACCAACACGAACACCGTACAGAACGTAGACCATGTCCGAACGACAGGCCTGGAAAGCGCTTTACAGGCGCAGGACGTTTTCTTGCGTGGGCTTGATTTGAGCGGCAGCCTCACCTGCACGCGATCCAAAGTCGTCGCGGACTCCGGCTACCTGGGGACCCCGGGCGATGTGGTCGGGAAGGATCAGGTGCGTGTCCCCCGCTGGCGGGCCAGCCTGCTCGCGACATGGCGCGTCGACGACCGCCTGAGTGCCACCCTGGGCGCGCGGTATGGGAGCCGACAGTACAGCCAGCTCAACAACGCCGACGTGAACGGATTTGCCTATACCGCTGCATCGAAGTATGCGGTCGTCGATCTGCGTCTGCTATGGCGGATCGACCGCCGCTTCAGCGCGGCCTTCGGCATCGACAACCTCAACAACTACAAGTACTGGAACTTTCACCCCTACCCCCAGCGTACATTCAGCGGCGAGTTGAAATACGACCTGTGATTGGAATCGAGATGATCAAGACACTGCTGCGCGCTTGCGCGTTGGTCCCGATGGTCGTCGCTGTCGCGGCCTTCGCCCACGAATTCCATGCCGGCTCCATCCGGATCGGCCACCCGTGGGCGCCGATGACAGCGAGCGGGCAGGTCAATGGCGGTGCGTACATGAAGCTGCAAAACAACGGGACCACACCAGACCGCCTGGTCGGAGCAGTCACCCCGGCAGCGGACCACGTCGAGATGCACTCCATGAAGCTCGAGGGCGACGTGATGCGGATGCGGGAGATCGAGGCGATCGAGGTGCCGCCGGGCGGGCTGGTCGAGCTCAAGCCCGGCGGGTTGCACCTCATGCTGGTTGGGCTGAAGGCACCGCTGAAGCAGGACGAGAAGGTGCAGCTGACCTTGCGATTCGAGAAGGCGGGGGATGTGAAGGTGGATATGAAGATCGACCGGCCGCAACCGAGTGGGGCGGCAGACCACAAACATTGAAGAGGCCGGCAGGGAAGCACGTCCGTCGCCGCTGACCGCCGGTTCGCCTACCTCGCCAATGCCTTCAACGCGAGTTTGATTCCCTCGCTGACGCCGACCTCGGCGGGCAACGCCTTCAGCGCCGCGCCGGCCTCACGCTCGTTGTAGCCCAGCGCGACCAGCGCCTGCACGATATCTGCCTGAGCGTCGCTTCGCACCTGTGCAGGGGCGCCACCCACGTCGCGGCCCAGCCTGCCCTTCAGTTCGAGCAGCAGCCGTTCGGCGGTCTTCTTGCCGATGCCCGGTACCTTCACGAGCCGGCCGCTTTCCTGCAAGGAGACGGCGTGTGCGAGTTCAGAAACGGACAGCCCGGACAGGATCGAGAGCGCCGTGCGCGGCCCGACCCCGCTGATCTTCACCAGCTGTCTGAAAGTCTCGCGTTCCTCGTGCGTGAGAAAGCCGAACAGCGCCTGCGCATCCTCTCGGACGACGAAATGCGTGAGCAGGACCACGCGCTCGCCGAGCGCCGGCAGGTTGAAGAAGGTGCTCATCGGGACGTCGACTTCGTAGCCGACGCCATTGCAGTCGATGAGCACGAGCGGGGGCGACTTTTCCGCGAGGATGCCCGTGAGGCGGCCGATCATGGCCGCGCATTATCGGGACAGCGGACGGGAGTCAGCGGCGGAACAGTCCGAGCCGCTGCGCTTCCAGGGCCGCCTCCGCACGCGAGCTGACGTTGAGCTTGCGGTATATCTGCTTCACGTAGTCGGCGATCGTGTGGCGCGACAGGTTCAACTGCAGTCCGATCTCGGGCAGAGTGAATCCCTTGGCCACGCGTAGCAGCACTTCGCTCTCGCGCTCGGTCAGCTGCACATGCGGCATCATCGACTCGCGCGGCTTCGCCTGGGCGGCAAAGTGCGCAATGACGCGTCGTGCAATCGAGGGCGACAGGGGCGGCTCACCCTGGCTGATGCGCTGCAACTGTTCGGTCAGCAACTCACGGGCCTGTTCCTTCAACAGGTAGCCGAAGGCGCCGGCCTGCAGCGCGGGGAACAGGTGCTCGTCGTCATCATGGATGGTGACTACCACGGCCTGCGCCTCCGGCTGGCTTTCGCGCATCGCTGCGACGACGTCGACGCCCGAGCCGTCAGGCAGCCCGAGGTCGATCAGCGCCAGGTCGAACTTCAGTGCAGAGACAAGCTCCAGCGCATCATGCACCCGGGCGCTCTCGGAGATGTGCGCGTCAGGGAACACCTGCGTGACCAGCACTTTCAGCCAGGCCCGGATTTCGGGAAGGTCTTCCAACAACAGGATGTTTTTCATAGCCCAAACGCGAACCGCGCGCAGTTAGTAACATTGAGTATCGACGTGTCCGTCCGCATCTTGAGGAGCGAACTACAACGGAAGCGTGAGGCGTATCACGGTTCCGTAGCCTGGGCCGGATTCGACCAGGCATTGACCCTGCAATTGTTTCGCGCGGTGTTTCATGCTCGACATGCCATGCCCCCTGTCCATTCGTCCGTCCAGTTCCATCGGAATGCCTTTGCCATTGTCCTGCACCACCAGCTGGAAGTCGCCCTGCTCGATGTGACAGGCGACGGCGCAGTGCGACGCCCCGCTATGCTTGATGATGTTGCTCACGGCTTCCCGGAGGATACGCGTTGTCTGGACGTAGGCCCGCGCAGACAGGGTATGCGGTATTTCCTCGACAGGTGCATTCCAGTCGGCCTCGATGCCGGCTTGTGCCAGCCGTGACACGACTTCCGCGCGCCAATCGCCCAAGGCGTCGATGAGGCGCACAGGCTTGCCCGTAAGGCCGCGCACCGAAAGTCGCATCTCCTCCAACGCTTCACGCGCGAGCGTCGAGATGCGCTCCGAATCACTGGTGTGGACGATGGTCAGCAGTTTGGCGCCAAGGTCGTCATGCAAATCGGCGGCAATGCGTTTGCGTTCGCGCTCGGTCACCTGTTCGACGCGCAGCTCGGCCAGTTGCGCGAAGTTCCGCTCGATTTCTGCCGTCGCTTCCCTGATGCGCTGTTCGAGCGTCGCACGGCTCTCCTCGGATTCCCGGAGCGCGCCACCGAAGTGCTGTACCAGCCGCAGTCCGATGGCGATCAATGTCAGAGGCATGGCAATGTGCGAGACCTCGGCATGCAGGCCGCCGAAACCACGCTGCTGCGACGCGAACTCCAGCAACGCCAGTATTGCGGCCAAGCCAAGCATGCCTGCCATCGGCAGGAACTCCGCCGCCTGCTCCACCCGCGTCAGGCGCAGGTAAAACAACGCCGCCGCGACCGTCTCCGCGCCCAGCAGCACATACCAGAAGCTCGCGACGGTGAAGATCATCCCGTCGCCGGCGGCGATGGCCGTGACGGGCACCAACACGCATTGCGCGACAAGCGCCATCGTGAGCAGGGGTTGTCTGCGCCCGGCGTAGCGCAGCAGGAACTGGATGGCACACAGCACGATGAACGGCGCCAGCCCGCACACAA
>DASTGE010000067.1:0-4706 GCA_035719405.1 Burkholderiaceae bacterium | reverse complement strand
CAGCTGAGCCAGATGCTCGAGGAGCAGGGCATTCAGGTCGCCCGGCGCACGGTGGCAAAGTACCGCGAAGCGCTCAAGATTGCCGCGGCGAATCTGCGCAAAGCCTTGTGATTGCCGCCCTCTTCCTGCCTTGCGCGCAGGGCGTGGAGCCGTTGCTCGTCGACGAACTGCAACGCCTGCCAGGACTCGCCAGCGCGCGCGTGGAGCTTCGGCACGGCGGGGCGCTCGTGAACGCGCCCAGGGCCGACGATGTGCCGCTGATGGCGATGCACTGCAACCTTGAAAGTCGCCTCGCCCAGCGCGTGCTCTGGCCGTTGGCGCATGGCGGCTATCGAAGCGAACACGACGTGTACAGCCTCGCGCGCAGCGTGGCGTGGCGAGATTGGATCACGCCCCGCG
Organism: Burkholderiaceae bacterium; assembly: GCA_035719405.1. Taxonomy (GTDB): domain Bacteria; phylum Pseudomonadota; class Gammaproteobacteria; order Burkholderiales; family Burkholderiaceae_C; genus CAMLIZ01. The sequence goes on along the minus strand of DASTGE010000067.1, from coordinate 4,307 downwards.
AGACACTGCGGGTCGACGTGACCTCCGTTCGCTCACCGCTGAAAAGCCTTCACTTCGCGGCCCTCCGTGTGAAGGATGCCATCGTCGACACGTTGCGCGAAACGACAGGCGAGCGGCCGGGTGTCGACACGCGGCAGCCGGACCTGCCTCTTGTGCTGCACCTCAGCGCCGACGAGGCCACGCTGTATGTGGACACCTCCGGCGAAGCACTGTTCAAGCGCGGCTGGCGCGATGACAAAGGTGAGGCGCCTTTGAAGGAGACGCTGGCTGCCGCCATGCTTGCTGCCGCGGGCTGGCAAGGGCGGGACGAGGACGGCCCCCTGCTCGACCCGGTCTGCGGCTCGGGCACGATCGCGATTGAAGCCGCGCAGCTGGCATGCGGCATCGCGCCAGGACTGAACCGACGCTTTTCATTCGAACGCATGGCGCCGTTCCGCGGTCTGGCCATGCAGTGGCGGCAGCTGAAGCAGGCTGCCCAGGCGCGCGTGCACGCGCCGGCGACACAGATATTTGGGGGCGACGTGTCGTTCCGGATGACCGACTTCGCCACAAGGAATGCCGAGCGCGCAGGCGTGCGGGGAGCGATCGAGTTCAAGACAGCCGATGCACTGCAGCGATTGCCACCCGCGCCCGCCGGAACGCTGATGCTCAACCCTCCGTACGGAGAGCGGATTGCACCGAAGGGGCGCCGATCGTCGGCCTCACCCTCTGCGCCACGGATGGCGCGCGAAAGCTTCGAGCAGGGCGACCCGAACGATTTCTTCTCGCAGCTCGCCTCACACTGGAAGCGCCACTATGCAGGGTGGACCGCATGGGTGTTGAGCCCCGATCCAAAGCTGCCATCAGCCATGCGCCTGAAGGAGAGCCGCCGCGTGCCGCTTTGGAACGGTCCCATCGAATGCCGGCTCTTTCGCTTCGATGTGGTGGAGGGCAGCCTCAGGCGCGGCAGTATGGATGCAACCTGAACAGGAGCCTGCGTCAGGTTCAGGAGGGAAGCCGGAAACGATCGACGCGAGCGGCCAGCAGTTCAGCCTCCTGCTGCAGTTCAGCGGCAGTCGCCTCGGTACTGCGAACCAGATCCACACTGCTTTGCGTCGTCGAACTCAGCTTCTGCACCGACCGGTTGACGTCGACCACGCTGTCGGCCTGACGGCGTGTCTCGCTGGCGATTTCGTTCAACATGCTGCTCACGCGCCTGGATGCCAGGAGCATGTCCGCAATGACCTCGCCCGCCTGCTGCACCACGACCGTTCCGCTCCCAACCTGCTCGAGGGTGCCGCCGATCAAGGTCTTGATCTCACGCGCGGCCGTCGAGCTGCGTTGCGCGAGCTTTCGGACTTCCGCGGCCACGACGGCGAATCCCCGACCCGCCTCGCCGGCACGTGCCGCCTCCACCGCGGCATTGAGAGCCAGGATGTTGGTCTGGAACGCAATCCCCTCGATCGCGCCGATGATCTCGCCAATGCTGTGCGACGAACGGTGGATGCCGTTCATGGTGGCGATGACCTGCTCGATCACCTGCTGACCGCGCTCGGCGGCTTCGGCATTGTTCTGGCCGATCGCGGTGGCGTCACCCGCTCCTTCCGCAGTACTGCGAACGGTCGCCTCGATCGACTCCATTTCGCTCGTGGACTGGCGGAGGGTGGACGCGCCTTCGTCGGTACATGATGCCAGCTGGTCCGCCCCCGTTGCGATGCGGCGGCTGGCGTCGCTGATGCCATGCGATGACTGGCGCACCTGCTGCACGATGCCTCGCAGCGAATCGAGCATTTCACGCAACACCAGCATGAGCATCGCGGCCTCATCCCGCCCCCATGGACGCGGTGACGACGTAAGGTCGCCGCGGGCCATGGCGCGCAAGTGGCGTTCGATCTCCTTCAGCCCCTCCTGCATCACCTTCGCGAAGGAGAAGAACATATAGGCCGCGAGCGAGAGGCTCGCAGCCATGAGCGCCACGATGATCAAGCGCTCCTTGCCCATCAACCTGATCCGCTCGCGCAGCAGTTGCTCCAGAGAGTCGATCGCACGGGCTTGCAGGGCCGCGGTCTTCTCGACCAGGTCCTTGCGTTTGGCCAGGAGCTCAGGGTTCGGGGTCCACCCTTCCTCGCCAACGCCGGCACATGCCTCCATCAGCTTGCTCAACGCATCCTGCGCCTCAGCATAGGCAACGACGCGGGACAGGGCGGGGGCATTCGCGATGACGACATCCAGGGCGTCGCGCACCTTCCCGTCGAGGTACCGCGTCACGGACCTGTGCGCTGCGATCCGGCGGGCCACCATTCCGATCGGGGCACCGGCCTTGGTGGCGAGTGCGAGGTCGACCTGCGCCAATGCAGTGGCCGTTGCCAGGGGCAGGTCATGCAGACCGACCTGGATCAGATGCCGGGTATCGCGACCAGGATCAGTCACCAGGCCCGTGGCGTCCATCGTCCTTTCCAGCAGGGTCATCACTGCCTCTACCGCCAGCTCATGTCGCTTGTGCACGACCATCGGATCGTTGCCCGCGGCAATCGCCTTCGCACTGTTCGCCTTGACAAGTTCGATCAGGTCGGGCGAGATGTCGGCCATCAAGGGCTGATATGCCTGGGTCAGCCGCTCCAGTTGTGCGCCCACGTCACGGGTCGCGCTTTCCACCACGCCACCGGGCCCGCCACCCGAAGCTTCTATCGCAGCGAATCGCTGCTGCTGAAGCAGGGCCAGCAATCGCAGGCCCTCCTGGCTCACCACCGCGCCGAGCAACTCGCGCTCGCCCACCGATTCGGCCAACAGCGCATGGCGAAGGTAGGCCGTGCTGACCGCCAGCAACGGGATGAGAAACATGACCGAGATCAAAAGCGCCTTGCTTCGGAAGGAAAGCTGCCGGAACAGCCGCACGCCCGGCGCCCAGAAGCCATGGTGCACGAAGAACCCATCGCGGTCAGCGGGCGACGCATAGATGCTGCCCGCAATGGAAGGCGGTGGACTTTCAATTCGCATTTCGCTTATCCTGAAGTCTCGGCGAGAGGCCAATGGGACCTGCGCGACAACGATGTGCCGCAAAGCACTAGGGCGACGCTGAATGAGCCCCCGCAATGCCGCGCGCCGAGCTTCGGAATGGGATGCAAGGCGCAAAACGCAGCCATGGCCGTCGCTATGGCGAGTATTTGCAACGCCGCAGACCGCCGGAAGCGGGGATGCGCGGCACGCGAGGGACTTGTTCAGCGTTGCCCTAGGCCTTTTCGGCATTGCCGCGATTTGTCTTGATGCGCTGCCAGAGGAAACTGTAAAAAATCCTCGATCGAAGGCAGACAATCTCAAGTCAGCCGCCATCACGGGCGATATCCCGTGAAATCAATCGACGCGGCCTCTCAAAGCGCAATGACCACATCAAAGAGACACATCCTGCACATTGCCGCGGCGCTGCTGCTGGCCTCGGCATCAGCCATTGCCACCGAGCACGTGGTCGCCCAAAAGGGCAAGGCTTTCTCTGTGAAGAAGCTGAACGTAAAGACGGGCGACACCGTAAAGTTCGTGAACGAGGACAGCTTCTCGCACAACGTCTTCTCGGTGTCGCCCGCCAAGCACTTCGATCTCGGCACATATCCTCAAGGCGGGACCAAGAGCGTGAAGTTCGACAAGCCGGGCCTCGTGGAAGTGGAATGCGCGGTTCATCCCGGCATGCAGATGTTGATCGAGGTCGAGGAGTGAAGCGAGCGTCGCACGCGGCACGCGTGCTTTTCGCCGCCACCTGCATCACCTTGGCAACGGCCGCATCCGCGCAGAATCTGCCTTTGCACAAAGACACCCGGGAGGCGGCCATGCTTCGTGGCAGCGTTGTCTTCAACCGATACTGCGTCACCTGCCACGGTCCGTTTGGCGAAGGCAACGGCCGCGCAGCGCGTCTGCACAACCCTCCCCCGGCCAACCTTCGCACCTCGGACAAGAACGACGCGTACATCGAACTCATCGTGCGCAAGGGCGGCGAGGCCATTGGACGGTCGCCTGCAATGCCGCCTTGGCAGGACGAGCTGACCGACGAGCAGGTCCACGACCTGGTCGCCTTCGTACGCGCGATCAATGTCAATTCGCTATGCGGGAAGGGCGGCCAGGTGCCCCCGGGCTCCGTCCCCCTCCCCGCGTGCGGCGATCCACGCAAGTGACATCAACGGCGCGGTGTCGGCGCGCAGGATTCGGGGACCGAGCGCGAGCGGTTGCCATCCTGCGTCGATCGCGGCCCGCTCCTCTGCTTCGCTCAATCCACCTTCGGGCCCACTGAGGAAACACAGCGGTGTTCCTTGCATGGGCACGACGGCGGCCAACGGCAACGC
>DASTGE010000066.1:0-7459 GCA_035719405.1 Burkholderiaceae bacterium | reverse complement strand
CATTGTGCATCGAGTCAGGGGGACTAAACGATTACCCTTAGCCGAAGTCGTCCTCGGCATCCCGCACAATGCGGAGCGCAACGTCGATGGAAAAGCCACGCTGCGCGAGGAAACGCAACTGACGGGCTCGTGCCGCTGCATCGACTGGAGGCGCACCGAACTTACGAGTCCACACTTCACGCGCACGCTCCAGCTCGCTGTCGCGCAGTTGCTTAAGTGTTTGCTCATCCAGCTCGACGCCGTGCTGCTCCAGTTCTTGGCGAATGCGAAGGTTGCCGAAGCGACCCGCTCGCACATGCACCCGCGACTCGATGAAGCGCGAATCGGAGAGGTAGCCGTGAGCTTCGAGCCAATCGAGCAGCGACTCCACACAATGGGCCGAATCATCGTAGCTTGCCGTTGTGGGAACGGCAACGTGAGGCGTGGCGACCTGATGTCCTTGCACGGGGGCAGGCCTCACACGGCGCTTGTCGGTGCCGAACGGAGACCTCGTGCGACTCCTCGTGCCCCGGGCCTCCGTCAACCTGCCTTGGCTGGCAGCATGGTCAGACGTTCCGCTTTCTGTGGTCCCGCCTTCTGGGGTAGCTGGTTCGGGGGACGCTGGTTCGGGGATCCCACGTTCTGCGATCTGCACCAGCCGCATCAACTTGCGACGCAACTCTGCTCGACTGTGCTCGCGCTGCGCGAGCCACGTAAGCGCGCGCGCCTTCAGCGACAGTCGCTTGACCATGAGCAGAAATTTGAACAACGATGCGGCCGCGCTGATATGCGCGCCGCATTTGGTCCTTCCCGCTGTCCCGTCCCCTACTCCCCGGAAGCAGCGCCAGTGGGCAGCAGCCGGATACCCATCGCCTCGCGCACCTTGTTCTCGATCTCGACCGCCACTGCGACGTTCTCGCGCAGGAACTCGCGCGCGTTGTCCTTACCCTGACCGATCTTCTCGCCGTTGTAGGCATACCAGGCGCCGGCCTTGTCGAGCACCTTGGCGGCCACGCCCATGTCGATGATCTCGCCCTCGCGGCTGATGCCCTCGCCGTAGAGGATGTCGAACTCGGCAGTCTTGAAGGGTGGTGACACCTTGTTTTTGACGACCTTGACCTTGGTCTCGCTGCCGATCACCTCCTCGCCCTTCTTGATGTTGCCAGTGCGGCGAATGTCCAGCCGCACGGAGGCATAGAACTTGAGCGCGTTGCCCCCGGTGGTGGTTTCAGGGCTGCCGAACATCACGCCGATCTTCATGCGGATCTGATTGATGAAGATGACCATGCAGTTGGTCTTCTTGATGGTGGCAGTGAGCTTGCGCAGCGCCTGGCTCATCAGCCGCGCCTGCAGGCCGGGCAGCGAGTCTCCCATCTCCCCTTCGAGCTCGGCCTTGGGCGTCAAGGCCGCGACCGAGTCGACGACGACCAGGTCAACCGAGCCGGAGCGAACCAGGGCATCGACGATCTCGAGCGCCTGCTCGCCGGTATCAGGCTGGGAGATGAGGAGGTCTTGCAGGTTGACCCCCAGCTTCTGCGCGTATTGAACGTCCAGCGCATGCTCGGCATCGATGAAGGCGCATACGCCGCCTTGCTTCTGCATCTCGGAAATGACCTGCAGCGTGAGCGTGGTCTTGCCCGATGACTCGGGGCCGTAGATCTCGATCACGCGGCCGCGTGGCAGGCCGCCTACGCCGAGGGCGATGTCCAGCCCGAGTGAGCCGGTGGAGACAACCTGGATGTCTTCGATCGCCTCGCCCTCGCCAAGGCGCATGATTGAACCCTTGCCAAACTGCTTTTCGATTTGCGCCAGTGCCGCCTGCAGGGCCTTGGCCTTTTCAGTGTTGAGCGCTTTGACAGGTGCGTCCATGATTCCTCCGGTGGGTCTGCCTGCATTATTGCAGAGCAGCTGGATATTCGTACAGTGGTCCGAGGGCCCTGCGAACGAGGGGTCGCCCCCGACAGCAGCAACCAGGAGACAGGGCGAATGAGGATTCTCATCGCAGAAGACGATCAGGTCTTGGCTGATGGCCTGCTGCGCTCACTGCGAGCCGGCGGCTACGCGGTCGATCAGGTCGGCAGCGGCACCGAGGCGGATGCCGCGCTCGCGGCGCATGAGTTCGACCTGGTCATCCTCGATCTCGGACTGCCAAAGCTGCACGGCCTGGAAGTGCTGCGCAAGCTGCGCGCGCGCGGCTCGGCCGTGCCGGTCCTGATCCTCACTGCCGCCGACAGCATCGAGCAGCGCGTGAAGGGGCTCGACCTCGGGGCCGACGACTACATGGCCAAGCCGTTCTCGCTGCAGGAACTGGAGGCGCGCGTGCGTGCGTTGACGCGCCGCGGGCTGGGCAGTGCATCGAGCGTCATCAAGCACGGTCCGCTCACCTTCGATGCCACCGGCCGGGTGGCCTACATCAACGACCAGATGGTGGAGTTGTCGGCGCGTGAGATCAGCCTGCTGGAGGTGCTGCTGCAGCGCGCAGGCCGCCTCGTCAGCAAGGACCAGCTGGTCGAGCGCCTGTGCGAATGGGGCGAGGAAGTCAGCAACAATGCGATCGAGGTCTATATCCACCGGCTGCGCAAGAAGATCGAGCAAGGCCCGATCCGCATCGCGACCGTGCGCGGGCTGGGATACTGCCTGGAGAAGATTTCGCAGTGACGTGACCAAGCCGAAGACGCGCGAGCAGCGATCCCTGTTCGGGGAAATCCTCGACTGGATGCTCGCGCCGCTGCTGCTGCTGTGGCCCGTGAGTGTCGCGCTGACCTGGCTGGTGGCCCAAGGCATCGCCAACCGGCCGTACGACCGGGAGCTCGGCGAGATGGCGCGGCTGGTTGCGCGCCGTGTGGTGGTCGAGGAGCGGGCGGGCGGGCGCAGGGTGTCGCTGCGGGTGAAGGAGCCCGAGGTCCTCGGCGAGGTGCTGCGCATTGACGACCCCGACCAGGTCTTCTTCCAGGTGCTGGGCCTGCGTGGAGAGCTGGTCAGCGGCGATCGGGATTTGCCGGTCCCGGAAGATGAGCGAGCGGCCACCGGCGCTGATCTGCGCTTTCGCGACGACGTGCTGCAAGGCGATCCGGTCCGTGTGGCCTACCTCTGGCTACCGGAAGGCACCCGCCCTGGGGAGGCGGCGCCACTGGTGCAGGTGGCCGAGACGCTGGACAAGCGTTCCCGTCTCGCCACGGAGATCATCAAGGGGGTCATCCTGCCGCAGTTCGTGATCCTGCCGCTTGCGGTGCTGCTGGTCTGGATGGCGCTTGCTCGCGGCATCGCGCCGCTCAACGAACTGCAGCAGCGCATCCGGCAGCGCGAGAGTCACGACTTGAGCCCCATCGAGGAACGCGGGGCGCCGGAGGAGGTGGCTCCGCTGGTGGAAGCAATCAACGACTTGCTCGCCCGGCTGGACCGCTCGATGAGTGCACAGAAGCACTTCCTGGCCGACGCGGCACACCAGCTGAAGACGCCGCTGGCCGGGCTGCGCACCCAGGCCGAGCTTGCGCAGCGCGAGATCGATGCCGGCCGGCAGGATCCGCAGCAATTGAAGCGCTCGCTGCAGCAGATCGCACTGTCGAGCCAGCGCGCCGCCCACATGGTCAACCAGCTGCTGGCACTGGCGCGTGCCGAGGACAAGGAACAGGCGCTGAAGCTGCACGACGTGCCGATCGTCCAGCTGGCCACCGAGACGGTGCGCGACTTCGTGCCGCGCGCGCTCGAAAAGCGCATCGACCTGGGCTACGAAGGCGCGAAGCGCGACGATGTGCACCAGGGAAGGGTGGTCGGGCAGCCGGTGCTGGTGCGGGAGCTGATCCGCAACCTGGTCGACAACGCCCTTCACTACACCCCCAGCGGGGGAACGGTCACGGTGCGGGTGACGAAAGACCCGTTCGGCCAGGTGGTGGTGCTGGAGGTGGAGGATTCGGGGCCGGGGATCCCGGAGGCAGAGCGCGAGATGGTGTTCCAGCCTTTCTACCGCTCGCTCGGCACCAATGTCGACGGCAGCGGCCTGGGACTCGCAATCGTTCGGGAGATCGCGCAGCGGCTTCATGCCGAGGTGGTTGTCGAGGATGCGCAGCCTCGTGCGGCCAACGGTACCGGCACTCCGGGTGCGCGATTCATCGTACGGTTTCCGGCAACGCCCGCGCATCCTGAGCTGTCTGCCCAGACCACGCCCGCCTCGGAGCGCGCACTTCAATCAGCCCCCGCCAGGGGCGCCGGGCAGGCATGACAGAAGCGAACCGCTTCAGGACTGGATCAGCCTTCGACTGCGGGCAATCGACATCAGGATGCCGAGTCCGAGACCGAGCGTGACCATCGCCGTGCCGCCGTAGCTCACAAAGGGCAGAGGGATGCCGACCACCGGCAGGATGCCGCTGACCATGCCCATGTTGACGAAGGCGTAGGTGAAGAAGCTGAGCGTGATCGCTCCTGCAAGCAGCCGCGAGAACAGCGTCGGTGCATCGGCGGCGATCATCAGGCCGCGGAAAATCAGGAACACGAAGCCCAGCGCGAGCAGCGCGACGCCGAGCAGCCCGAATTCCTCGGACAACGCGGCGAAGATGAAGTCTGTCGTACGTTCCGGAATGAACTCCAGGTGCGTCTGAGTGCCCTTCATGAAGCCCTTGCCGGTCATGCCACCAGAGCCGATCGCGATCATTCCCTGAATGATGTGGAAGCCCTTGCCAAGAGGGTCCGTGGTGGGATCGAGCAGCGTGCAGACGCGATGCTTCTGGTAATCACGAAGACCCGGCCACTGGATCTCGGGCTGGCAGATGGTGGGCCCCGACAGCACGAGCGCGGTCACGGCGACTGCGGCGAGCACGAGCACAGGAACGATCAGCCTCCAACTGAGGCCGGCGAAGAAGATCACGTAGAGCCCGGCCGACAGCACGAGGATGGCGGTGCCGAGGTCGGGCTGTTTGATGATGAGGCCCACCGGCACGGCCAACAGACCGCCCGCGACGACGAAATCGAGGCCGCGCAGCTTGCCCTCGCGGCGCTGGAACCACCACGCGAGCATCAGCGGCATCGCCATCTTGAGGATCTCGGAAGGCTGGATCACGACGCCGACGTTGAGCCAGCGTGTTGCCCCCTTCTTCGTGATGCCATGCACCGCCGTGGCAACGAGCAGCGCGACCCCGACGGAATACAGAGGCACCGCAAGCGCCATCAGGCGGTTGGGCGGCACCTGGGCGACGAGGAACATCACGAAGGCGGCCAGCAGCATGTTGCGCGCATGGTCGGGAAAGCGCGTGCCGCTGTCGAAGCCTGCCGAGTACATGGTGACGAGACCGAAGGCGCAGAGGATCAGCGCAGCGGCGGCCAGCAGGGCATCGAAGCCGACGAAAGCGGGCTTGATCCGCAGCCAGAGGGAGGGGCGTTGGAAGACGGCGCGCATGGATAACCTTACATCCCACCGGCGGGTGCCGACGCCGGGAACCCCGGCAGCACCGCTTGCGACACCGGAATCGGCGGCTTCACCGGCGCGGTCGCCTTCGCCTGCTCCACCGCCGCGATGTCCTCGTCGGTCGGGTAAAGGCCGAGCAGCCAGTAGTCGAACACGCGACGCGCAATCGGGGCGGCCGATTGTGCGCCGAAGCCGGCATTCTCGACCACAAGTGCCACTGCAATCTTGGGGTCCTCCGCCGGAGCAAAGGCGATGTACAGCGCGTGGTCGCGCAGGTGCTCCGCGACGCGCGCGGCGTTGTACTTCTCGTTCTGCTTGATGCCCACCACCTGCGCCGTCCCGGTCTTGCCGGCAGCCAGGTAAGCCGCCCCACGGAACGCGCCTGCAGACGTGCCTTCCTGGTTCACGCCGACCATTGCGCGGTGGATCACCTCGACGTTTTCCCGCTTGAGTGGCACCGGCGGCAAGGGCGTGGAAGACACCGGCCGACGCTGGCTGGTGACCGCATCCACCACCTCCTTCACGAGGTGAGGCTTGAAGCGCCTGCCGCCGCTGGCCAGCGTGGACATTGCCTGACCCATCTGGAGGATGGTGAAGCTGTTGTAGCCCTGGCCGATACCCAGCGAGATGGTCTCGCCGCTGTACCACTTCTGCTGTTCTGGGCGCCGATAGGCGCGGCGCTTCCAGTTGGTGGAGGGCAGGACACCTTTCAGTTCGCCCTCGACGTCGACCCCGGTCATCTGGCCGAAGCCGAACGGCGCCATCTGTTCCGCCATCAGGTCCACACCCATGTCCGCGGCGAGCATGTAGTAATAGGTGTCGCAGGACTGCACGATCGAGCGGTACATGTCGACCCACCCATGTCCACCTTCTTTGTCGTCCCGGAACTTGTGGTTGCCGAACCAGAAGTAACCGGGGTCGGAGATTCCGTGCTGCGGAGTGCGCTTGCCGGTCTGCAGAGCCGCCAGCGCCATGTAGGGCTTATAGGTGGAACCAGGTGGATAAGTGCCCCGCAGCGCGCGGTTCAACAACGGCTTGTCGATGGACTCGTTCAGTTCCTTCCACGACTCGACATCGATGCCGTCAACGAAAAGGTTGGGGTCGAAGGTGGGTTTGCTGACGAAAGCCAGCACTTCTCCAGATCGGGGATCCATGGCCACCAGCGCCCCCCGCCGGTCACCGTACAGCCGCTCCGCGAGCTGCTGCAGCTTGATGTCGACCGACAGGCGAACGGTGTTGCCGGGCGTCGGAGGGCTCGCCCTCAGGCGCCGCACCGCGCGTCCGCCGGCACTCGTCTCGACTTCCTCGAAACCGGTCTGGCCGTGCAACTCGCGCTCGTAACTTTGCTCGATGCCGAGCTTGCCGATGTGGTCGGTGCCGCGATAGTTCGCCTGGACATCCTCGTCCCAGTCTTCCATCGCCTTCTTTTCAGCCTGGTTGATCCGGCCGATGTAGCCGAGCACATGGCTGGCCAGCTCTCCGTACGGATAGTTGCGGAACAAGCGTGCCTTGATCTCGACTCCGGGAAAGCGGAAGCGCTGCGCCGTGAAGCGGGCGACCTCCTCGTCAGTCAGCCGGGTACGGATCGGCAACGACTCGAAGCTCCTCGACTCCTCCAGCAGTCGCTTGAAACGCCTGCGGTCACGCAGCTCGATGCTCACCACCGACGCGAGCTCGTCGATCGTCGCTTCGAGTTCGCCCTCGAGCTTCGATGGCGTGATCTCCAATGTGTAGGCCGAATAGTTATTGGCCAGGACGATGCCGTTGCGGTCGACGATCAGCCCACGGTTGGGCACGATGGGCACGACCGAGATGCGGTTGTTCTCGGCCTGGACCTGGAGTTCGTCGTGGCGGAACACCTGCAGGTAGATCATTCGCGCGATGAGCAGGCCGAACGCGAACAGCACGAAGGCCGCCGCGGCCACCAGCCGCAGCCGAAAGCGAACAAGCTCCTGCTGGAGGTTCTTGAGCTCGGTCACGTCACCCGCTTTGCGTCATTGGCCTGGCTGCTCGCCTACAGGGGACGATTCTCGTCCGGATCGGGCGGTCGACGCTGTGGCGCGAGCAGCAACCAGTTCGCCA
>DASTGE010000065.1:0-4821 GCA_035719405.1 Burkholderiaceae bacterium | reverse complement strand
CGCGGACGGCGTCGCGCACACGGTGAGCGTGCAACGGCTGCAGCCCGGTGATGTCGTCCGCGTGGCGGTCGGCGACGCCTTCCCTTCCGATGGCACGCTGCTCGACGGGCCGACGAAAGCCGACGAGGCGTTGTTGAGCGGCGAGTCGCATCCCGTCCCGAAATCCGCGGGTGATGAGGTGGTGGCGGGCAGCGTCAACCTCAGCGCGCCCGCGACCGTCCGCATCGAGCGCGTCGGCGCGGACACGCGGTACGAGGCGATCGTCGCGCTGATGCGTGAAGCAATGTCGCAGAGGCCGAGCGCCACCCGCGTGGCGGACCGCTGGGCCGGCCCCTTCCTGTGGTGTGTGCTGCTGCTGGCCGGGCTTGCCGCGATCGTATGGCATTTCATCGACCCCTCGCGGTCGATCTGGGTCGCGGTGTCGGTGCTGATCGTCACTTGTCCCTGCGCCTTGTCGCTCGCAGCGCCCTCCGCCCTGCTCGGCGCCGCAGGGGCTCTGGCCAGGCGCGGCGTGCTGCTTCGTCGCATTGATGCCATTGAAACGCTCGCCCATGTGGATCGTGTGTTTCTCGACAAGACCGGAACACTGACCGACCCGCAGCCCGTGCTGACCGGCACATTCGCTTGCGGCGGGCAGGATGGCGAGCAGAAGGCGCACCTGCTGCAGGAGGCGGCCTCGCTGGCATCCTGGTCGCGCCACCCACTGTCGCAGGCTCTTGTCGCGGTCGCGCCGGAAGTGAAGGCCCTGGCATCGAGATGGAAGGCCGTGCGCGAGGAGCCCGGGCATGGGCTCGAAGCAATGGACGATCAGGGTTGCACGTGGAGATTGGGCTCGGCCGACTGGCTGGGTGTTGCCGCGAGCGCGGGTCACGCCGACGGCACGCCGCAAGTATGGTTCGGCCATCCTGGGCAGGCGCTGCTGGCCTTGCGGTTCGATGAGGCACTGCGTGCCGATGTGCTGTCGGCCATTCAGCACTTGCGGGCGGAGGGCGTGCATCTGACGCTCTTGTCGGGTGACGGGCGCGATCGTGTGCAGCGCCTCGCGCAACGGCTCGGCATTGCAGACGCGGTGGGACATGCGTCGCCGGAGGACAAGCTTGCCGCCCTTTCCGTCGCGCAGGCGCGTGGGGAGCGGGTTGCGATGCTGGGTGACGGCGTCAACGACGCCCCCGTGCTCGCCCGTGCCGATGTCTCGTTCGCCATGGGGCATGGTGCAGTGGTCGCGCGCTTGAATGCCGATGCGGTGATCGTGTCGGACCGGCTCTCGGATTTCGTCGACGCTCGCCTCCTCGCGCAGCGAACGCTGCGCGTGATGCATCAGAACCTGGGGTGGGCGGCTCTCTACAACCTCGCGTGCGTGCCGCTTGCGTTGGCGGGGATGCTTCCACCGTGGGCTGCCGGGCTGGGGATGGCGTTGAGCTCGTTGCTGGTGGTCGGCAATTCATTGCGGTTGGCCAGATGAGCCAACCGCCTCTCAGGCATGGACATCCTCTACCTCCTCATCCCCCTGTCGGCCCTGCTCGTCCTCGCCATCCTCGGCGTGTTCGCGTGGGCATTGCACAACGGCCAATTCGACGACCTGCAGCGCGAAGGCGACCGGATTCTCGAAGCCGAGGACGAATCGCCGCGTGATTGATCGCCATCAAGGGGTCGGGTACTTGCAACCCGAACAATTCGGATCATCCCCGACATCCATTGACCTCGAAAGGACGCGCACGATGGCAACCGCCTTCCCATCCGCAGCGCCAGACTACGACGACACTCCGGTCAGACTGTTCGCCCTCGCCGCCGTTCTATGGGGCGTGGTGGGCATGCTCGTCGGCGTGGTGATCGCCGCGCAACTGGCCTGGCCTGACCTCACCTTCGGCATTCCCTGGCTCAGCTATGGCCGCCTGCGGCCGTTGCATACCAATGCCGTGATCTTCGCCTTCGGCGGCTGTGCATTGTTCGCGACGTCATATCACGTCGTGCAGCGCACCTGCCGGGTGCCACTGTTCCTGCCGGCGCTGGCCCGCTTCACATTCATCGGCTGGCAGGCCGTGATCGTGCTGGCCGCCGTCACGCTGCCGTTGGGCATCACGCAAGGCAAGGAATACGCCGAACTGGAATGGCCGATCGACCTGCTGATCGCCGTGGTGTGGGTGGCCTACGCGATTGTGTTCTTCGGCACCATCGGCATGCGCAAGGTCCGGCACATCTTCGTGGCCAATTGGTTCTTCGGCGCATTCATCCTCGCGGTCGCGCTGCTGCACATCGTCAACAGCGCCGCCGTGCCGGTGAGCTTCTGGAAGAGCTATTCAGCCTATGCCGGCGTGCAGGACGCGATGGTGCAGTGGTGGTACGGCCATAACGCGGTCGGCTTCTTCCTCACTGCAGGCTTCCTCGGGATGATGTATTACTACATCCCCAAGCAGGCCGAGCGCCCGGTGTATTCGTACCGGCTGTCGATCGTGCACTTCTGGGCCTTGATCTTCACCTACATGTGGGCGGGCCCGCATCACCTGCATTACACCGCCCTGCCCGATTGGGCGCAAAGCGTGGGCATGCTGTTCTCGCTGGTGCTGCTCGCGCCGAGCTGGGGCGGGATGATCAACGGGATCATGACGCTCTCGGGAGCGTGGCACAAGCTGCGCGACGACCCGATCCTGAAGTTCCTGATCGTCGCGTTGTCCTTCTACGGCATGTCGACCTTCGAAGGCCCGATGATGTCGATCAAGACGGTGAACTCGCTGTCGCACTACACCGACTGGACCATCGGCCATGTGCACTCCGGTGCTCTGGGCTGGGTAGGTTTGATCTCGATCGGCTCGCTGTACTACCTCATCCCGCGCATGTTCGGGCAGGTGAAGATGTACAGCGTCAAGGCGATCGAGCTGCACTTCTGGATCGCCACGTTGGGCATCGTGCTGTACATCGCCGCGATGTGGATCGCGGGCGTGATGCAGGGCCTGATGTGGCGCGCCCTCAACCCCGACGGGACGCTGGTCTACAGCTTCGTCGAGAGCGTGAAGGCCACCTACCCCTTCTATGTGGTGCGACTGATCGGCGGCCTCATGTACCTGTCGGGCATGTTGATCATGGCCTGGAACGTGGTCATGACCGTCCGCCAGCGCAAGGGCATCGCGGCGGCGCTGCCTGCAGCTGCGGCAGCCGCCTGAGAAAGGACAAATCAAAATGGCTGAGCACACGCAAGCCCACGGTCACGAGCGCATCGAGACCAGCAACTTCCTGATGATCGTGCTGATCCTGGTCACGGTCGCCATCGGCGGCCTGGTCGAGATCGTGCCGCTGTTCTTCCAGCGCTCGACCACACAACCCGTGGCCGGACTCAAACCTTACGACGCGCTGCAACTCGCCGGCCGCGACGTGTACCTGCGCGAGGGTTGCTACAACTGCCACTCGCAGATGATCCGGCCGCTGCATGCCGAGACGCTGCGCTATGGGCACTACTCGGTGGCCGGCGAGTTCGTCTACGACCATCCGTTCCAATGGGGCAGCAAGCGCACCGGCCCCGACTTGCAGCGCGTGGGAGGCCGCTACAGCGACGAGTGGCATCGCATCCACCTGAACAACCCGCGCGACGTGGTACCCGAGTCGAACATGCCCGCATATCCCTGGCTGGACAAGGCCGCCGTCGACGCCGAGAGCATGCCGGCACGGATGAAGGCACTGCGCACCGTGGGCGTGCCCTATACCGACGTCGAGATTGCCCAGGCGCCTCAAGCCGTCAAGGGCAAGACCGAGCTGGACGCGCTCGTCGCGTACCTGCAGGTACTCGGCACCACACTGAAGTGACGGGGGACATGACCATGACCATGGATCTCAATGACCTTCGCAGCATCGTCACCCTGGTGAGCTTCGCGCTGTTCATCGGCATTTCCGTATGGGCTTGGTGGCCGCGCAACCGTGCCGGCTTCGAGGAGGCCGCACGGTTGCCGTTCGACGACGACAACCGCTAACGAGGGACCGACGCAATGAGTGATTTCTTCAATGCCGGCTGGTCGCTTTACGTGGCGATCGCCACCATCGCGGGGCTGCTGTTCTGCCTGTTGCTGCTTATCATCGCCGCCAAGCGCAAGGTGATGGCCGGCGACAACACCACCGGCCACGTCTGGGACGACGACCTGCGTGAACTCAACAACCCGCTGCCGCGCTGGTGGATGGGGTTGTTCGTCATCACCGTCATCTTCGCCTTCGCGTATCTCTTCTTCTACCCGGGTCTGGGCAGTGCGCCCGGCACGCTGAACTGGTCGAGTACCGGACAGCTCAAGGCCGAAGAGCACAAGGTTCTCGAGACCACTGCGCCGCTGTATGCGCGCTTCGCCGGAATGCCCGCCGACAAGCTCGCGCAGGATGGGCAAGCGATGGCGATCGGCGAGCGGCTCTTCGTCAACAACTGCGCGCAGTGCCACGGCTCAGACGCTCGCGGCGGCAAGGGATTCCCCAACCTGACCGACAACGACTGGCTGCACGGTGGCACGCCGGAGAAGATCGAAGAGACGATCCGCGAAGGCAGGCGCGGGACCATGCCGCCAATGGCCGCGGCCGTGGGCAGCGACACCGACGTTCACAACGTTGCCAATTACGTGTTGAGCCTGTCGGGCAGCCCGCACAACGCGATCGCGGCAGCCGCGGGCAAGGCGAAATTCGCGGCATGCGCGGCGTGCCACGGTGCCGACGGGAAGGGCAACCAGGCGATCGGCGCGCCCAACCTCACCGACAAGATCTGGCTGCACGGCTGGGGCGAGGAAGCGATCGTCTCGATCGTCACGACCGGCAAGACCAACGTCATGCCGGCGCAGGGCGGGCGCCTGTCGCCCG
>DASTGE010000064.1:0-7058 GCA_035719405.1 Burkholderiaceae bacterium | reverse complement strand
CGGCCTCACTGTTCGTGCCGAGTTGGACACTAACTCCTATCCGAAGGGCGTTGTGGTCACCGACGCTGATCTGGCCACCGTGCGCATCGAGACGGACAAGTTCCATGGTGATTGGAACTACCGCGTGCGCCCAAAATAAATGGATCAAGTTATTTCTTAACGGGACCTTTGGCCGCATTCACGTCAGGCGCGCCAGCACGATCAGCACGATCAGCACGATCGTGACCCTCACCGCGCAGCCGATGCGGGTGGCGATCTGCGCGAACGGCATCAGCGTCATTCGATTGGCCCGCGGATTGCGACAAGGTGTTCGACCGCTTCCACCGTGCGACGGGCACGCAGGCAGAGGGGTACGGCCCGGGCTTGGCCATCGTGCGGCAGATCGCCGAGCGGCATCATGCGATGCGTGAAGCTCAATGTCGGTGCTCAGGGCCTCGGCACGTACGTGTGCGCGCTTGCGACTGCGTGCGCTTGACCCATCGAAGCAGTCAAAGATGCCTCTTGCCATGGCCGAAGTTCGAGCGTCTCGGCTTTATTAGTACACTTAGTATCTGCTGACCTTCAACTTCGCAGGGTATGACAAGCACCGCAAAAGCCACTTCCGCGGACACGCAGCAGATCATCGACATCGACGCGCAGCCGGGCCATTACATCCGCCGCCTTCAGCAGATTGCCGTTGCCATCTTCCTGCAGGAGGCGGAGGCGACAGGAATCACTCCGGTGCAGTACGCCGTGTTGCAGGCGATATCGAATCAGCCCGGCATTGACCAAAGGTCCGCAGCAAGGACAGTCGGCCTCGACACCTCCACTGTCGCAGGCGTCATCGACCGCCTGGAGGCACGCGGGCTTCTACAGCGAAACGCCTCTCCCCACGATCGCCGCGTCCGTCTGCTGCAGCTGACTGGCGACGGCCGCGATCTTCTCGTTCAGGTCATACCGGCGATGCTGCGCACCCAGAACCGCATCCTCGAGCCTCTGTCGCCCGAGGAGCGCGGGGAGTTCCTGCGCATGCTGCGCAAGCTCGTGGAGGCCAACAACGAGCTGAGCCGCGCGCCATCAGGGGGCGGGTGAGCCCGCCGCGGATGCGTCCCGAAGGCACGCGTCAGCCGCCCCCGATCTGTCACTCTTCTTGGAACGTCGCGTCCGCTTGCTGCAGGGCGTTGGACACCGGGCCGACAATCATCTGGAAGTTGTAGTGGCGCATGAACTGCCCCGGATCGTTGTAGGACTCGTAGGAAGACCACCCACCGTTCGCCAGGCCTGCACGGCGGTACCAAGTAGCGTCGGCATTGAACGACGCCGACCCGTCTTTGGGATCCAGCCACACCTCGCCATTGCGCTGCCGCAAATACCATCCCGGGAAGTTCACCGACTCGAACGAGATGGTGTCCGAACCCGCAAGACCCGCGGCGACGCGGAATTGCATATCTTCAACAAGCGATACATTGGCGTCGATGCGCGCGCGGAAATTCTGGTGTCGCAAATACATGCCCGGGAAGTTGTAGGACTGCATCCGGTGAATTGCGCTGACAGTAACGGGCGCCGGCGTGGGACTCGGCATGGAACTCGGGCTGGAACTTCCAAACCCGGCTTGCAAGGCATAGTAAGCAGGCTTGGCGTTGTAATTGGCATCGAAAGGCAGCGGATTCTGGCCAGCTCTCCAGGTGTACTTGTCGGTGACACCCCAGACCTGAAGACCCTTGCAGGCGGGCTGCGCCTTGCAGCGCGCGAGCACGTTGCTGTAGACGTTCGCCTGAGCTTGGAGGTCTGCCTGGGATGTCGATGGAATGCCGACATCCATTTCGGTGATGTAAACCTCGACGCCGAGAGCCGCAAAGCGCTGCATGTTTTGCGCGAGGCTGTTGTAATCGATGCCGCCACCGGAAAGATGCATCTGAAGCCCGACGCCGTCGATCGGCACGCCGCGTCTCTTGAAATCGGCGATCATGTTGTAGACACCGGTGGACTTGCTGTTGACCGTCTCGATGTTGTAATCGTTGTAGATCAGCCTGGCATTCGGGTCGGCGGCACGAGCGCGCTGAAATGACTGCTCGATGAACGAGTTGCCGATCACCGTCTGGAACAGGCTGGGCCGCAGCGTGCCATCTTCGTTGAACGCCTCGTTGACCACATCCCAAGCATGAATCTGGCCCGACCAGTGGCCCACCACCTTGTCGATGTGGTTGTACATGACATTGGTGAGGCTCGTGCGGTCCCACCGCCCATTGGCGACCCAGCCGGGGAGTTGGGCATGCCAGACCAGTGTATGACCGTGGATCTTCATGCCATTGGCATGGGCGAACGAGACGAGCTTGTCGGCTTCCCCGAAGCTGAAGCTGTTCTGCGACGGCTCCGTCGCATCCCACTTCATTGCGTTTTCAGGGGTCACGAAGTTGAACTCCCTGCTGGCCACCTGTTGGTACTGGGAGGTGTCGGGCACGTTCAAGAAATTGCTCATCGAGGCATAGCCGATGAGAAACGATCCGGCCTGGTCGCGCAGCCCCTGGGTGGCGACCTGGGCGAAACCATGGAATGAACCGAAAGCAAGGGCCGCAGCCATTGCAAGGATGCGGCCTTTGCGGATGGATTTCCTAATTTGCATTTAGATCCGTATTTTTCAATTTATATCACTATCGCTCCCTGGGAGCCCGTTGCCTGCTCGACCTCCTCGGGGGCGGCGCAGAGTATCGCCGAAAGTCAGACGACTCCCAGGGTTGGAGCAATGGAGGACTCATAAGGACCCGGATGCTGCCGGGAATTCCGGCGCGCGCCGGAACACTGCACTACTCGTGCGCGCGTGCGCGGCTTCCATCAATGCCTGCCCTCATCTCGAAAGGAATGATTCAGTCATTCGAAGTAAAGGCAACGCTGACCAATTCCCTCGTGCGCGCGCATCCCTACTTCGGGCGCGGCTGCAGCAGCGAGCGGCAGGGACGCGACGCCACCGAGGTCGCAAACGCATGGTGACGGCCGAGTGGGGCGAAGGTCCTGCAGGTGCGGGCCGTGGGCCCAGCTACCAGCGCCCCTTGGCTCATTCACTTACTTGTGTATTTCGAGATAAGGACTGTACCGATGGAGCTTGTAGTTGGCGGCTTCACGGGGGACACGGTCTTGCTTGTTCCAATCGAGAATGAACTCACGACCACCCTTTCGCCTGAAGACCACGCCATGAGGCGTGCCATCCGGCCCGTCGACCTGCACGATGGCAGTGTTGGGAAGATCGCTCCACGCTGTGGGCATGACTCGGTAGCCGTGATACGTCGCCCTGACTCCCAGATCCCCGAGAACGTTCTTCGCTTTGTCGAGGAAGACTCCCTCAGATCCGTCAAAGTTGGCGACTGCTGCCGCTCTCTCGCGTGCGACCGTATAGTCGACACCCGCGACCATCGCAATGCACGCCACCACGCAACCCGGCTCCGGCTTGAATGGGCGGTGGCCTCTTACAAATGGCACCTTGGTGGCGGCATCGCCATGAGCGTGCGTGGCACGGCCGGCGTGAGCCCGTTCAGCATGAGCCGGTCTGGCAGGGACGGGCCTGGCGTCACCCCACCCGCCGTCAGCGTCTGCCGCATAACGGTCGACCAAGGCGTCACCGTATCCCGCATCAGCACGCCCATCAGCCTGCTCTGCAATGGTGTGCCTGGCACGCTCGGTTCGGGCGGGAGCGCGGCTGACAGGATCGGGTGTGGCAGCACGAGATGGCCCGGCAGGAGCACGCTCAGGTGCAGGTTGGGCACGAGCAGCCCGGCCATGAGCAGCCTTGGCACGACGGTGCCCGCTTTCACCGTCCGCAGCATTACCTTCAGCCCCAAATTGACCCGATGTGCCGCCACCAGCCTGTCTCAATCTGTCGGCATCGCCTTTAAATTTAGGGACTGCACCAATCGTCGGAAATGCCTTCGCCGCGTCACCGTCTTTCAGTTTGGAAGCCACACCGTACGCCGGCTCGACGCCGGCCCGACGCGACAGGAGCCCCGGAGGTGCAGGCGCGCATCGCGAGGCACCGCCATTGAATTGGGGAAGCGCACTTTGCGCACGCGAAGGGTGCGACGAACCCGGCAAGGCGCCATACCGGACAGGATTCACCGTCTCGACGCCGGACGGACTCGGTAAGAATCCCGACGGTGCAGGGGCGTATCGCGAGGCACCGCCGTTGGATTCAAGATATACCCTGCCCGGGAGCGAATGGCCCGACGATACTTGCAAGTCGCCATGCAAGCGCGGATTCGCCGTCTGCGCCGGATTGTATGCCGACACGGTCGAGTGGCGGCGATATATCGGCAAGGACGACTGCCCTGCGAATGCCGGCATGATCGACTGGCGGGAGGGTGCTTGCCGGGCGGGCTCGCCCCGACTGACGCTTGCGATCGACGAGCCCACCGAACGACTACCCCTGACCGAACTTTCCCTGTCTGACATAAATGCCTCCTTTCGAAGCAACGTTGCTCCCAGTATTGGAGCGAAACATATTTCCTCTGCAACCCGAGCGGCGCCACGGCGCATTCGGAATTGCGTCGCGATGCCCTTGCCATCAGGCGATCACGCCGCGCCGCGCCATCTTATTGGCCCCTGATCTCGGCTGCAGTCCAGGCCCCAACATTTGCCCTTCTCTCCAATTTGAACGGAAGCGAAAGAACGAGGTCTTCCAGACGATGCCTTCGCTCCAAAAGCGCCCGCCATTCCTCTTCCGTGTCATGACTATCCAGCTCTTCACCCATGCGGCCAATGCCAGCTGCAATTCCCCGCAGCCCGAAGCTCGCAAAGTTGCCAAGGGCGGCCGCGCGCTGGATCTGCGCCTTGCACTGCTCCTCACTCAGGTAAGGTATTGCATGCGGCATGACGTTCAGCATCGCCTGGCCGAGTTGCGCCGGATCACTGAGTTCTGCCGTCTTGGTAAGGATCATGTGGCGCTGCTGAGCGTTCAAGTGGGGCATCTCCCTGCCCAGCGCACTCAGCAGGCGCTGCATGCAAGACTCGTCTTCAAAAGCGTCCAGCTGGGCAATCAGAAGTGCACGCTGTTCGCTGTTCATTTCTGGAATCGCAACGCTCAGCCCGTCCAGCGCAAGTGCCTTGCTGCTCTCCGAGTTCATGCTCGTCGCGGTGTCCATAAGGCGGGTGACCAACTCCAATCTGCGCGATTCGTCGCACACATGCCTGACGCCCGCCCCGAAACCCGCCAGCGCCCTGGCCTTTCGCGACTCGTCGACGATACGTTGCGCGCACTCGAAAAGGCTTTTAACTTGCGGATCCGAAAGATGACCCAAACCGGCAGCGAGCCCAGAGAGTGCCACTGCCTTGCCTTCCTCGGAAACAATATGCATTGCCGATTCAAGTACACGCGGAATGTCGTCACCGAGGTGAGCCATGCCCGCACCGAGGCCTGCCAATGCCCTCCCATCCTCGGCTGTGCGGATAGCGCAGACAATCACAAATTCGCGGTCCTTCCGATTCAGCAGTCCGACGTGTTCACCAAGCGCAGCCAGAATAGGGACCTTGTCCGTGTCGCGAAAGAAGCTCCTCATCGTTCCGACAATCCTGTCGCGTTGCGCTGGATTCAGGCGTGGCAGTTTTGAAGTCAGTGGGGCCAGGAAGCTGCTTTGAACGGACTGCGGATTCACAGACAGCGCATAAGCGAGAAACTTGTCGATCTGCTTCCCGTTCAGGGAATCAATTCCGGCAGCGAAGCCTCTGACGACCTCGGTTGCATAGGCCTGCGGCCGAATTCGGACGACGGTGTTCACGGTTGAATCCCGCAGCTCCAGCGGCAAGTCTCCGATTGAAGGCACCAGTCCTGACAGGGCAATCATCCTTTTGAAATCGATCTCCCATTGATTGGTAGGCGCTGCCGCCTGCGAAGACGCGACCGCCGGGGCATTCATGGCGCAACCGCCCGCCGTCGATTCTCGGGGGAAAGAAACGTCATCATCCTGCCCACTGTTGACAGCCCGACGTGGTCAATTCCATACCCGCCCCACTCGTCGAAAATCTCGGTGGCGAGATCGACGTTTCTCCGGAGCAGATCGCTGTACCCACTGCCGTACATTTCCCTCACTGCATTGCGCGCACTCCGGCATGTGTTCGACAGGTTCTTCAAGTCGTTGAGGGTCTCGAATGCGCCCGACGGAAGGCACCGAAGGACGAGCTGCGTGGGGTCGAACGGAAGGTTGCCGAGCAGGAATTGTCCTGTTCCTCCCAGGGGCTCTGCGCGCGCGGCGAAGGGAGCGTCCCCGCGCAATTGCAAGCCCTGGAGCCCTTCCGACACGTGCGGCATCATCGCTGTCGGCACCTGATGGTCCACCGATTTTCGGCGCGGCCGCCTTCGCAGGTTTTGGGGAAGGTCATGGCCATGGGATGTGCCCTCCTTGCCAGCCGGCCATGACTGAGCAACCCCTTCCCTCGGGACGCGGAGATAGACACTGCAGCGGGTTGAATGCATGGGTCGTAAATGAATGAGGCTGATGTGAAATCGGCGCTTGCGCAAACGTACCAGCAATGTCGCAGGCCAACGCGATATGGGCGTCGACCCGCTGCAACAGGTCTTCACGCTCCTCTTCATCGCATGAAAAGTAGGAGCGCGCACTGCCAAAGGGCATCAGGTGGTCATCGATGTCCACAGCATCCGCCCTGGACAGCGCGACGTGTGCCGCGTGATCGACTGATGGAGTTGAGGAGACCCTCCCCGCCTGGCTGACTGGACGAGCGTTCCTCGGCCAATCGATGCAGGGCGACTCCGCGTCAGGCTGATCGTGGAAGTTGCGCTTGGGTCGGCGCAGCCCATGCGTTTGAGACGCCTTCGATATGCGGCCCATACATACAAAGTTGCCTGTCTTTCAGGAAATGTGAGTTGAGTGAACAGGCCGGCATATTGAATGAGTTACGAGCGGTGAGGATTTTCTTTGCGAAAAGGCGTGCTACACTACGAAGCCCCGGAGCAACCGAAATCGGTGGTACGGAGGGTTGGCAATGACCGAACTTAAGGGACATTCGGTAGAATGACGCCCTAACTTATATTTACGTTTTTTGGCTTGACAAGAATGAACAAGACGGCGGCCTGAATA
>DASTGE010000063.1:0-2261 GCA_035719405.1 Burkholderiaceae bacterium | reverse complement strand
CTGGATCAGCGTGCCGTCCACCGAGAAGTGCTCGTCTGAGAGCAGCGCCTTCACCGCTGGCAGGTGCAGCACCGCCGCCAGGAACTCGGCCGCAATGTCGCCTGCCAGCAGCCGGTCGCGGTTCTTGCTGAATACTGTCGGCACCCAGATCGGATCGTCCACCGACAACCCCACGAACCAGCGGAACAGCAGATTGTAGTCCAACTGCTCCATGAGTTGGCGCTCAGAACGGATGCTGTAGAAGGCTTGCAGCAGCAGCGCACGCAGCAATTGTTCGGGCGGAATGGACGGGCGGCCATGCTCGGCGTAGAGCGCGGCAAACTGCGTATCCAGCGCCTTCAGCGCCTCATCCGTGATCCGCCGGATTGCGCGCAGCGGGTGGTCCTTGGGGATGCGGCTCTCCGGCCGCACGTAGCTGAACAAGCCGTCCCGCCGCTCATCCTTGCCCCGCATTTGCTCCCACCATCGACGCCGCCTCAAGGCGTATCGAATCAACTCCAGTCGCGTCGGGGCAAGGGGTTTTTCAGCAGCCTGCTAGTCTTACTGTGTCATAAGCTGCTTGCCCGATTCGACGCCGCTGTGGCAGTGCTGGAGATTCTCACTCGTGGAGGCGGGTTGTGGGTCTCAAAACCAGTGCAGGCGGCAGTGAATCACGGTTCGCGACCTATGTCGAGGCGATCACCTCAGCACTTGGCCATGCCGATCGTGCCGCGCCGTTCCGCTCGTATTGTGCAGGACTGCTGCTGCCCGGCGAGCGCAAGAGCGTCGAACCGATGGCCGCACGCATCCATCCTGCGCGCGTGCAGGCAGCGCACCAATCGCTGCACCACTTCGTGGCCAAGGCCGACTGGTCGGACGAAGCGGTGCTGACCGCGGTGCGCACGCAGGTCCTGCCGGTCATCGAGCGACGCGGTCGGATCCGGGCATTGATCCTCGACGACACCGGCTTCCCCAAGAAGGGCAAGCATTCAGTTGGCGTGGCCCGGCAGTATTGTGGGCAGCTCGGCAAGCAGGACAACTGCCAGGTAGCGGTCAGCCTCTCCGTCGCGAACGAGCACGCCAGCCTGCCGATCGCCTGGCGGCTGTATCTGCCGCGCGAGTGGGCCGATGACCCGGCCCGGCGCGCAGCGGCCGGTGTGCCCGATGATGTCGTCTTCCAGACCAAGACGCAGATCGCGCTGGCGCAGCTTCGTGCCGCCCGTGCAGCCGGGATCAAGGCCGAGGTGGCGCTGCTGGATGCCGGCTATGGCACCGACACAGACCTGCGCGACGGCATCACCGAGATCGGCCTGCCCTATGTCGTCGGCATCCAGTCCACCACCAGCCTCTGGCCGCCGGGCGTGCAACCGCTGCCGCCGAAGCCGTGGAGCGGGCGTGGCCGTCCGACGCGCGCGATCCGGCGCAGCACCGAGCACCAGCCGGTCTCCGCCAAGCAACTGGCACTCAGCCTGCCAAACAAGGCCTGGCGGCGGGTCACCTGGCGCGAAGGCACCAACACCAAACTCGCCTCACGCTTCGCTGCGGTGCGCGTCCGACCGGCGCATCGCGATTATCAGCGTAGCGCACCACGTCCCGAGGAATGGTGCCTGATCGAATGGCCGGCAGACCAAGCCGAACCGACGAAATACTGGCTGTCCACGCTGCCTGCCACAATCAGCCGCCGCGCCCCGGTCAACACCGCCAAGCTGCGCTGGCGGATCGAGCGGGATTATCAGGAGCTCAAGCAGGAGCTTGGGCTTGGTCACTACGAGGGGCGAGGTTGGCGCGGCTTTCACCACCACGCCACATTGTGCATCGCGGCTTATGGCTTCCTCGTCTGCGAACGGGAAGCGATTCCCCCCTCAGGACAACGCAGAGCCATAGTCCGCGAAGAACCTGCCGTTCCCCACGGTTACCGACCCCGCGGATCCCCCGATCCGGCCTGAGCGCCATGTCGCCACCTCCATCACCTCCGTCCGCGTCAGCATCGCCCGCGCCATCGCCCGCAGGCTCGCGCGATGCCCGTGCTGTCAGCGACGCTCAGGTTCAGGGATTTCATGACACAGTAAGATTAATTAGAGAGCGCGAAAGAGATAGACAGACCGAGGGACTGCTGACGCAGTCCAGCAAGAAGGTAGCGGGATCAGCACAAATGCCGAGGTGTCTACTAACGAACCTGTCGCCACAGTGCAGAACGGCAGTGCCACTGGTCTGTGAAGCACCGGCCGCGATGCCGACCTCAGCGTACGGGGCCGATGCAGCGGCGAAACGCATCCGAAGAG
>DASTGE010000062.1:0-3285 GCA_035719405.1 Burkholderiaceae bacterium | reverse complement strand
GGTTCCGCCATTTCCGGCTTGACTGGCCGCGAAGCCACCGATGCAACTCCGGACGACTCAACAAGTTCGTCGGCCTGCTGCGGTTCGTGCCACGGCTCGTTCAGGTCAAAATCCCGCAACACACGATGCGCAGAAGGAGTCTCGGGCGCTGGGTCAAGCCCGGGCCCGACAGCGGACGATGCGCCACCGACAAATCGGTCAGCGCGCGGCAGCAGCGTCCGCAAGTCTTGAATCAGCTTGCGCCCGAGGTTCAATTGCTCAGGCTTGAGTCTCGTCTCGAGAATGCCGCTCAAATACTTGTCGTCATGGAACTTGCCGGAAGCGTCGACCAGGAGTGACAGGCCTTCGAAATCGCGTTCAGCATCCTCAAGAGCCACGGAGCCGGCGCGGATCTCCAGGATGGCCTGTACCAGACCAACGATCTGACTGCCAAGCCTGCGTGCGTTGATTCGAGGCACTCGAGGCACAGATGACTGCTCGGAAAGGTCCGGCCGAGCGTCGGCCAGGGCCTCCTTCCCCTTGTCGAGAAGTTCCCTGAGCTTCCCTCCTTCTGACTTGAGCTTCCAGCCCTGCGTCCTGGCGAATTCATCATAGAGATCGGGCCTTGCTTCATAGGCCCAATCCACTCGCCTCAGGGCGGATCGGGTGGCATTCCTGTCCAATGTCAAATCCAGTTTGCCATGCGTGTCGAACGCATCGCAAAAGGGGCTGCCTCCCTCCTGCCGCCTGATCTCTGGCCTGGTGATCCTTCCCTCCATCAATTCCCGCGACCAGTTGGTGTAGTTCCTCAATGCGCCCGCAGCCCGAACCAGAGGTCGACTCGTACCAGCCTTCGCTTCCCTGATCAGCGCGTTTGCTGTGTTCGAGTCCAGCTTTTTCAGAATGTATCCCGCGTCCTTTCCCTTGGCTTTAAAGACGCCGCCGTGGGAAAACGCCCTCTTGATCCGTGAATAACCTTTCGCACCCTTTGCGGCCCTGGCCGCGTCCACCAGCGTGATTTCCCCGCGCCTGACTTCTTCGGTCAATGCCAGCATCTCGCATGCATCCAGCTTCTTCCCTTCGGCCTCTTCGCATCCGCTCGCGATCAATCCTTCCAGCGGTGAGTCTTCAAACACCTTGATCAGATCCGAGCAGCCTGGCGGGAGGCGCCCCAGCATCTCACGAACCACACCGGCACATCCGCTGACGTTGCCCGGTTTCAGCCTGCCTTCTTCATCAAAGGCCAGGGCAAACCACAATTCGCCCTCCCGGCTGGCGATCCCCTCCGGAGAAGTTCGTCCCTCCTTGATTTCCCCAATCCAGCCTGCCCACCTCCTCACATGGCCGACCATGTCATCCACTGCCGGCATGGAGCCACTCTGGGGCTGCCCCTGTTGCACGAGGCCGGCAGCCGGCCTCGCTTGCGCCTCCTGCAGCAACTGTTTCAGCTGGCCGTGCTTCGCGTACGCCCTCTCTATTGCCATGCGAAGCAGAACGATCTCCTTGCCTTTGGCATTCAGCCTCAGGACGCCGTCCGTGTCCACGCTGCGCGCATACTTGGGCCACGGACCTCCCCTTCCTGCAATATCAGCGCGTGTGGCTGAACCGCCCTTGATCTCGTTGATTACTGCGAGCAGCTCATCCACGACGACAACGTCCGTCAGGTCTTCCAGATCCATCAGCCTGTCGTATTCGTCGATCAATTCGCGATCACTCCGGTGATCGCTTTCACGCAGCTTCTTCAGCTTGTTGTCAAATGACCTGGAGGCAGAGTGAGCAGAATTGTTTCGGCTGCCGTCGGCGCGAAAGATGGTCGAGAACCAACTACCCCCTCCATCACAATACTTTCCCTTTTGACCTGCCCTGTCTTCAACTGCCCGATCCATTTGATCGCCTGCTTCACACGAACTGCGGCATCCTCATGGCTGCCTGGGCGCCCTCTCCCTTTTTCCGGTTGAGA
Organism: Burkholderiaceae bacterium; assembly: GCA_035719405.1. Taxonomy (GTDB): domain Bacteria; phylum Pseudomonadota; class Gammaproteobacteria; order Burkholderiales; family Burkholderiaceae_C; genus CAMLIZ01. Next base: position 1,346 of record DASTGE010000062.1, on the reverse strand, counting down.
GTGAGCCCGAGTGACCGCCGTTCGTGCAGGAGATGCCTGCAGTGCTGCAAGCAGCGACGGTAGTGGGGCCGTTCCAACGACCGCGACTGCTTGAACCGGCTCCGGCGGATCCGCGATGGGCGACCTCGGACCGTGCAGCCCTGAAGGCCCCGTTGACCTTGGAGGACTTTGGCGGGGACTTCCAGCGGCAACTCCAGCCTCAGTCCGCCTGCGCAGCACCATGTGCTCCGGCAACCCTCGCGATGCCAGTCCCTGCGAGTTCGGGGGAGAGGCCTCGCCCCTGTCACCTGGCGAGGACGCCTGACCCGTCGGCCACGAAGTGTTCCTGTCTATTGGTTTCATCTCTGCTTCTGCTCTGGCTGTCCGGCAGCGTAGCGTCCGCCGGCTCCATGAAGCCGGATGAGGCGAAGCAAAGAGAACCTGCGGCGAAGCGTCGCAGACAGATGACCAGGAATGCCGCAGCCCCCGCACGTCACCGCTTGATCCAGATCATGAGCGCAGCCTCACCCCGCAGCTAGATTCGCCTTCAGCCTTCCAGTGCACTTTGGACCGGCGCTGTCCGCCTGTCTTCCTTCACGCCGATGTCTTCTTCCGCCCTGACTGCCGACGCGTTGCGCGTGCTCGATGATCCGCTCGAGCTCCAGCGCTACACCCGATTCAATGCGGGGGACGCCGGCGTTGCCGAATCGTCGTTCCAGCTCGCGGGCATCCACTGCGCGGCGTGCGCGGATACGATCGAGCGGGCACTGGCACGGCTCGATGGCGTTGTGGAGGCGCAGGTCAACGCCGCCGCGCAACGGGCCCGCGTGCGCTGGCATCCGGAACGTGTGCGAGCGTCGGATCTCGTGGCCGCCGTTCAGTCCGCAGGTTACGACGCGGTGCCTGACACGGCCGCGGCCGCACGCGCGCTGCGGCTCGCGGAAAGCCGGCGCCTGCTTTGGCGCCTGTTCGTCGCGGGATTCTGCGCGATGCAGGTGATGATGCTCGCCACGCCTGCCTATGTGGCAGGCCAGGGCGAGCTTGCACCTGACCTGAGGCAATTGCTCAATTGGGGCAGCTGGCTGTTGATGCTGCCGGTCATGTGGTTCTCTGCGGCGCCCTTCTTCTCGGGCGCATGGCGCTCGCTGCGCACCGCCCGCATTGGCATGGATGTCCCCGTCGCGCTCGGCATCGCGGTGTGCTTCTTGGCCAGCAGCGGAGCCGCGTTCAATCCGCAGGGCCCGTTCGGGGCGGATCCCTACTTCGACTCGCTCACGATGTTCGTGAGCTTCCTGCTGCTCGGGCGATACCTGGAGATGAAGGCGCGCCATCGCGCCGCCGACTCTCTGGAGCAGGCCTTGGTTGCC
>DASTGE010000061.1:0-3311 GCA_035719405.1 Burkholderiaceae bacterium | reverse complement strand
CTCATTCACGACCCGAGCCAGTTCAGCCGCTACGTCAAGCAGCAGGGCGTTACGATCGCGCAATTCGTTCCCTCCCTGCTCGCCCCGATGCTTGCGGTCGGCAAACCGGACCTGGGGCGCGGTCTCAGACGCATCTTCTCGGGTGGTGAGTCGCTCGCTTCCAGCGTTGCACGCGATGTGATCGCGAAGCGGTCGATCTGCACGGCGGCAAGATTGGGGATGCCGCTGTGCGTGACGGCGACGCCCTTTGGGGTCCCGGTTGAGCCTGAGGTGTAGATGACGTAGGCGGGGTGTTGCGGCGCGAGGCCGGTGACCGGCGCGGTGGTGGGCTGGCGCGCGATGGCGGGCCAGTCGGCATCGAGGCAGACGATGTCGGCGTCGTGTGCGGGCAGATGCGCGCGCAGCGCGGTGCGGGTGAGCAGCACCGGCGCGCCGGCATCGGCCAGCATGAACGCCAGCCGCTCCGGCGGGTAGTCCGGATCGAGCGGCAGATAGGCGCCGCCGGCCTTGAGGATGCCGAGCAGCCCCACCAGCATCGCCAGCGAGCGCTCGATGCACAGCCCCACCACCACCTCGGGCCCGACCCCGAGCGCGCGCAGGTGATGCGCCAGCTGGCTCGAGCGCGCATCGAGCTCGCCATAGCTCAGCCGCTCGTCCTCGAACACCACCGCATCCGCCTCAGGCGTGCGCGCCACCTGCGCCGCAAACAGCTCAGGCAGTGTCGCCACAGGGATCGCACGCGCGGTGGCGTTCCACTCCCGCAGGATGGTGTGACGCTCCTCGGCGCCCAGAATGTCGAGCCGGCCGATCGCACGATCCGGGTCGGCAACCGCTCCCTCCAGCAGCCGCACCAGCCGGCCCACAATCGCCTCGACGCTCGCGCGATCGAACAGGTCGCTGGCATATTCCAGCGCGCCCTCGATCCCCGCAGGACTGCCGTCCGAACCACGCCGCTCCGCCAGGCTCAACGACAGGTCGAACTTCGCGCTCGCCGTCGCGACCGCCTCAAACCGCGCCTCCAGACCCGCTAGCTCGAGCTTGAGCTCCGCGTTGTTCTGCAAGACCAGCATCACCTGGAACAACGGATGACGCGACAGCGAGCGCGCGGGGTTGAGCACCTCAACCAACCGCTCGAACGGAAGCTCCTGGTGGCTGTAGGCCGCAAGGTTGCCCGCACGCACACGACCGATCAGCGCGCGGAAGCTCGGTGCTCCCGAGGTGTCCGTGCGCAGCACCAGCGTGTTCACGAAGAACCCGACAAGATCGTCCAGCGCACTGTCGGTGCGGCCCGCAATCGGGCTCCCGATCGCGATGTCGGTGCCCGCTCCAAGCCGCGTCAGCAGCGCGCTCAGACCAGCCTGCAGCACCATGAACAGGCTCGCCCCGCTCGCCCGCGCAAGCTCCAGCAAGGCGCCGTGCAGCGGCGCGGACAGCCGCAACCCAACGCTGCCACCGCGATAGCTCGACACCGCAGGCCGCGCCCGGTCGAGCGGAAGATCAAGCTGGTCGGGAAGCCCCGCCAGCTGCCCGGTCCAGAACGACAGCTGGCGCGCGATCGCGCTCTCCCCATCATCCTCCGACCCCAGCACCGCATGCTGCCACAGCGTGTAATCGGCATATTGAACAGGCAGCGCCGCAACCGCCGCCGCTTCCCCACGGCAGCGCGCCTCGTAGAAGCGGCCGAGATCGCGCAGCAGCGGCGCCAGCGACCAGCCGTCCCCGGCAATGTGGTGCAGCAGCAGCAGAACCACGTGCTCGCCCGCACCCAGCGCAAACAGATGCACCCGCAGCGGCGGCTCGCGCGCAAGATCAAACCCCGTGCGCGCCGCCGCAGACAACGCCCCCGCAAGCGAGGTCTCGTCCACCGCCGTCACCGCAAGCCGCGGACGCGCCGCTCCCGCGTCCAGGATCACCTGCCGCGGAACCCCGAGCGTGTCCGGGAAGATCGTGCGCAGGCTCTCGTGGCGCTCAACCAGGTCGCCCAGCGCAGCCTCCAGCGCAGCGCGATCCAGCTCCCCACGCACCCGCAGCGCCAGCGGGATCGTGTAGGTCGCGCTCGCGCCTTCCAGCCGGTCCAGGAACCACAGCCGGCGCTGCGCATACGACAGCGGGATCTCCGCAGGCCGCGCCTGCGCACGCAGCGGCGCACGCGCAACCTGCGCATCCCCCAGCCGCCCCACCAGCGCCTCAACCGTCGGCGCCTCGAACAGGCTGCGGATCGAAACCTCGACATCCAGCGTCGAGCGGATGCGGCTGATCAGCCGCGTCGCCAGCAGCGAATGGCCCCCGAGCGCGAAGAAGTCCTCGTCGATCCCCACACGCTCGAGCCCAAGCACCTCCGCAAACAGGGCGCACAGGATCTCCTCCTGCGGCGTGCGCGCAGCCCGCCGCACCGCCCCAACACGATGCTCCGGCGCCGGCAGCGCACGACGGTCGAGCTTGCCGTTGGGCGTCAGCGGAAGCCGATCCAGCACCACCAACGCCGAGGGCACCATGTGCTCGGGAAGGCTCTGCCCCAGATGCGCCCGCAACGCTGCCAAATCCAGCACCGCATCCCCCGCCGGCACCACATAGCCCACCAGCCGCTTGCCGCCGGGGCCGTCCTCGCGCGCAATCACCGCCGCCTGCGCAACACCCGCATGGCGAACCAGCGCGGCCTCGATCTCTCCAGGCTCGATGCGGAAGCCACGCACCTTCACCTGCGCGTCCGCACGCCCCAGGAACTCCAGCACACCGTCGCCCCGCCAGCGCGCCAGGTCCCCGGTGCGGTACATCCGGCCCCCCGCCGGGCCGAACGGGTCCGCAACAAACCGTTCCGCCGTCAGGCCGGCTCGCCCCACATAGCCACGCGCCAGCCCAGCACCCGCGATGTAAAGCTCCCCGCTCACACCCGCAGGCACAGGCTCCAAACCTCCGTCCAGAACGTAAACCCGCGTGTTCCAGATCGGACGGCCGATCGGAGGAACGATGGCGCCCGCCAGCGCCTTGCTCATGGTCGCGCAGACCGTCGTCTCCGTCGGACCATATGCATTGATCATCCGCCGGCCACGCGACCAGCGCCCAACCAGGTCCGGAGCACACGACTCGCCGGCAACGACCAGAGTCTGCAGCGGCAGGTCGTCAGGCAGGTCGGGCAGCAGCACCGGCGGCAAGGTCGCATGCGTCACACCCTGCTCACGAATGAGATGCGCCAGTGCATCACCGCTGCGCTTGCCTGCCGCAATCAATACAAGTGCGGCGCCGCCCGCGAGAGCCGCGGCCATCTCCCAAAGTGCTGCATCGAAGCTTTGTGATGCAAACTGCAGGACGCG
>DASTGE010000060.1:0-5345 GCA_035719405.1 Burkholderiaceae bacterium | reverse complement strand
GCCTCGATCAACGGGGTAACAACCGCCGTCAACGCCATGAACACCAACCTATACCAAGTGCTCTACAACATGGGTATGGCAATCAACCAGAACACCAGCAAGGTGTCGTCCACGGTTGAGGCGGCCGCTCGATCGGAGCGCGAGCTGGCCGTGGCGCAGGAACGGAATCGACGCTATGAGGATGCGCGCCGACGCTACGTCGTACCGCGGAGCATCTGCAGCGAGGCCGGTTCCGGTGGCGTTTCGGAGGTAGGGGCGGCATCCGGAAGCGCCAAGGGCAGCGTGCGCCCCAGGGGTGGCGCAGCAATAGCGGACGCTGCCATTTCTCAAGCAGTCAATGCCCCGCCGGTGGCGCCGGAGATCGACGCCTCTCGCGCCGCAAAGATTCACGCCCAGTTTTGTGACGCAGACGACTTTGCAGCCTATGGTGGGGCTCAAGCGTGTCCGGCCCTGTCGACTGCGATGCCCGGTGCCGACAAGCGGCTGGACACGTTGTTCACGGGAGCGGGCCCAAACGGGAAGTCCCCCGACCTCACTTTCAACCAGCGCCAGCTCGACGCTGCCCTGATGTACGTGCAAAACGGCATCAGGCGGTCTGTCGCCCCTCAGCTTCGCAAAGGCGAGGCCGACACCACGGCGGGCGTGCAGTACGTCGGACTTCAGACACAGTTCCAAGCCATCCTCTCCGCTGCAGCCGACCCGCTCGAGCAGCAGATAGCCGACAGCGCTCCGAACCCCGTGACTCGCTCGCTGCTGCAGGAGGCGCTCACCTCCCCTTCTGCCAACGCCTACTACCGACAGGTGGCGTCAGCCCAGGCCCGTTCCACCGGCGTGATGTCCGCGCGTGAGTTCGAGGCTTTCGAGGTTGGACGCCGCTACGCCAATGCTGCGTACCAGAGCGACTTGCAGGAGATGAACGACACCAACCTGACGCGCGAACTGATTCGCGTGACGGCGCTCAACGCATGGCTCATGGAGCAGCTGAAGACGGAAGTGCGTCGCGGGAACATCATTCAAGGATTGGCTCTGGCGAGCGCCGCACGCCAGGAGTACGGGCCGATTCTTTCGCAGAGGTACCGCGCCGTTTCCGGCAGGATGGGGGGCCAGTGATGCCAGACCGCCTGACATCCGACCGACCTCGCCGTGCGGCCGTCCTCGCACTGAAGGTTCTGCTCCCGTTCTCTGCAATGCGTCAGACCGCCGAGCTTGCACGGCGCGAAGCCGAACGCACCAAGGACAACCTTGTCGTCCTCAAGGGGCTTGGTAGGAGCGCGCGCCAAGCGGTATGGGGAACTCCCGACCACGAACTGCGCGACGAGTCGTTCGAAGAGGCGATGGCCAGGCGACGTCCGGACGCAATGACGATCCCCGAGCTGCGCCGTCATTTTGCGACGCGAAAGCGCGTCGCCCTTGTGGCCGCAGCCACATTTGGCGCGTGCTCCGTGCTGCAACTTTTGTTCGGCTTGTGGAACCACTCCCTCAGCTCAGTGCTGTTCGGCGGACTGAGCTTGCTCGGTGGCCAGCCGATGTTCATCGTGGTCGCGCTCGGAGCACAGTTCCGGATCTGGCAACTCGACACGCAACGGCTGTCGGCACGTGAACACGGCGGACTGGGTGACTTTTTGCGCGAGAACCCGCGGTGGTGGCTCGCGATTCTGATCCCTAAGTTCGACCAGGACAGCAAGGAGCACGCATGAAGTATCGCGATTTCTTCATGCGGCTTGTCGGGGCGCTCGTCACTGCCTCGGCTTGTCTACCGGCCGTCGCCCAAATCACAGTGAGCGAGATCAGCGGTGCGGCGCAGCGACCCGATGACAAGTCGCGACAGGCCCTGGTCGCGATCTTCGGAAACGTGGTCAATGATCCACTCAGCGGATCTGGCGCGCCAGATACGACGATCGCTCACGTCTTCCAAGTCACCAACGCAGGCATCCTGGTCATCGGCGGCATGCTCGCGTGCTGGGTGATGTTCCGCAAGCTCACCCAGACCGCGCACGACGGCTCCGTATTCGACCAGCGACAGCACGTCCTGTGGGGGCCGGTCCGTCTCTTGTGGGGGATCGTGGCACTGGTACCAACACCCAATGGCTGGTCGCTCGCGCAGTTGCTCATGCTCTGGGGTGCATCGCTCATGGGGGTCGGCATCGCCAATCTCGGCGTCGATGCGTCGGTTTCGGCGTTCTACAACGGGAACAGCATGGTGCTGCAACCCGTTTTTCCAAGCACGGTGAGCTTGGCCCACAGCCTGTTCGAGGCCAACCTCTGCATGCACGGTATCAATGCCGGCTTGGCGCAAGCGAGCAGCGCGGGGGCGCTTGTAACGGCCGATGGCTACATCCAGCAAACGCCAACCAGCAGCGGCTTCGCGCTGAAGAATACGAGCTTTGTCTGCGGAGGGGCCGACGTGGACAACTCGATCGATCCGATACCGTCGTCGACCGATTGGTTCTCGGCCAGCATCTCGGCACAGTCCTTGAAGGACGCTCACCTGCAGGGACTGCAAACCATGCAGCAGTCCCTCAACACCGCAGCGCGCGATTTCGTGAACGTCATCGTGCAGCGGCAGGACGGTACACCCGTTTCGCTCCCGGACGCAGAGTCCGCGATCCAATCCGCAGCTCAGCAGTACGAGAAAACGATCAGTGCAGCGGCGGCCACGAAGCAAGGGGACATTGCAGCCCTGGCATCACAGCTCGGCACCTCGATTTCTCAATCCGGATGGTGGATCTTGGGAGCTTGGTATCAGACGTACGCTCAGGCAAACACCAAGCTGTCGGATGCGGTGGCGGCGAAGGCCTCGGTCTATGGCATGTCGTCGGAAGGCGATCCCGCAATGCTTCACCTGTACGCCTCATCCATGGCAGCGTACAAGGCCCAACAGGCAACATCGACGTACGCGCCCCCGCTGGGCACAAGCAGCACTGGGGACTACTCGAAGGGCGCCGCGGGTACTGATGCCAACAAGATTATCGGAAGCCTGTTCAGTGCCCCCGGTCAACGCTTCGTGAACTACCTCATCGACATCAATGCCGGGGGCTCCGGCATGGGCCAGATGAACCCATTGATCAAGATGAAGAACATCGGCGACTACATCCTTGTCGTCGGAGAGACGGCACTGGGGTCTTACGTCGTCGCAAAAGCGATCGCCAAGGTGAAGGACGGCATGAGCCTTACCGGCCTGGCGGCGAAGGTCGCCAACGCTGTGACCTCGATTGGCGACGCTTTGCAGGGTGTGCTCGACGCGCTAAGCCCCTTCGTGATCATGATGGTCATCGCGTTCTTCGTCATTGGCGCGATGCTGTCGGTATACCTGCCCCTCGTGCCGTTCGTGGTCTGGTTCGGTGCCGCGATCAACTGGCTTGTAGTGGTTGGGGAAGCCGTGATCGCCGCTCCGCTCTGGGCGCTCACGCATTTGAGTGGTGAAGGCGACGGCTTCGGGGATCGAACGACATACGGCTGGGTGTTCCTGCTCAACGTGATCGTGAGGCCGATCCTCATGGTTGCCGGCTTCTTCCTCGGCGGCGCATGCCTGATCGCCGGAGGAACGCTGCTGAACCAACTTTTTGGCATTGGAATTGCGAACGCACAATTCAATTCGACCACCGGTATCGTTTCGGTGGTCACGATGCTCGTCATCTACGTGTCGATGGCCACGAACCTGGTGCATCGCTGCTTTAATTTGATCTTCATCGTGCCAGACCAGGTCATCAACTGGTTTGGGGCGCACGCATCGTCCGCGCTGGGGCATGACGACAACGACCGTCTGCGGCATAGCATGAACGTGTTTACGAACAAGGTGGAGGACTTCGCCAATCGCGCGCAGCGCGCGGGGCTCGGTCGCGGCCCGCGGTCGGGCAACGGTGTGCAGGCGTAACGCCGGAGACCTTTCACAGGGCGAGTGATACCATGCAAAGCCATTTCGTATCGAGGCTTATTTACGAAAATTTCGACGAGCGGGAAAGGTGATCATGAACATCATTTGGTTCGGTGTACTGAAGCCTCTCTACGCGCTCGGTCTGCCGGTAGCGGTTGTGCTCGCCGGGCTGACGCTGCCGGGGATCACGAAGGAGCCGAGCGTGACACTTCCTGTGTTGACGGGGTGTGCGCTGTACTTCGCGCTCGGTTATGTGCTCTTCGTCATGGTCCCAGACCGACTCAGATCACGCCTGATGCGTCACTTCGCGATGTGCCGCCCGCCCGGGTTTGCCCCTCGCGTCGAGGCCACTTCCGTCCTGCTCAACCGTTACCTTGGCATCGACCTGGAGCACAGGCAGGCGTACTTTGTGGACGTCTCAGACGGGACGAAAAAGGTCATCGAGCTCGACGCTGTTTCGTCGTGGGAAGTCGTCGCAGAGCGCAACAAGCCGCCGCTTTTGACGTTGGTCACCGAGGTTCCGGGTTTTTCTATGATCCGTATTCCGATCGAACGCAGCGACTTTACTCGAGTGACAGCGCAACTGCAGTTGTTGAGCCGTTGAGGCAACTAGCGCCGCCGCGGCACGAGCATTTCGGGGCATGGCTGCGGACTCGGCGCCGTGCCCCGTTTCCATCAGAGATCAGAACATGAAGTCAGTCCTTGTTGCCGTCTCCGCAGTCATGTCGGCAGTGCTGGTAGGTTGCGGCAGAACGCCAGAGCCGGTCAAACCACACGCGACCGTCGCCAACGACCCTGGAAGCCTGCTCAGCAGCCCAAAGCTCCTCATATCCTCAAGGGGCAGCGCGCCCTCGGCCATCGCAGACACGCGTGTGGAGGCAGTCGGGACGCCCGACCCCGCTGTTCCGATTGAACGCTACTCCGACCTCAATGCACTGCCACAAGGTGTGGCGCTGAGCTTCGTGGTTACCGCGAAATCGAAGGACCCAATGTCTGACGAGGAACGACTACATCTCTTGTCGCCCTCCTATCACTCAGAGCCTGACGTGTTCAAGCGCCAAGAGCTCGCGAAAGCAGAGCTTCCGCGCGTCAACACGACGCTGGAGCAGTACCGCAAGCAAGCGTACTATGCCCTGCCCATCGCCGCCGACGGCTCGCAGCCACTTGCATTGAGGAATTTGATGCTGGGCCCATACGAAGTCGCCTCGAAGAGTTTTCCCCTGTTCGGGTACGGAGGGCGCTGCTGGAGCAGCGAGGTGATTCGGAACGTTCAGGGTGCAGTTCTGCAGCTCGGCGCCGACGGTCCGCCCTGCAGGATCATTGTGGACAATGAAGCGGCGGCCCGCGCCATCGAAGCCGCCCGAGCCAACCATACATTGCTTCTTGGTGGTACTGCTTACGTGTTTATTCCCCGCGCTGAGAAAGGCGTGGCCACTGGCGTAGTAGCACGCGTGCACCTGGTTCTGACGAG